>CAKVKI010000383.1 GCA_934754975.1 uncultured Alistipes sp.
TTCCCTGCTCGATCAATCGGAGAATTTCGGCACAGTCGCAGCCGTCCACGCCGCCGGTCTTGAACGTGAGGTTCTTTCCGTACATATCCGGCAAAGGCAGCGTTTGCGGTTTATCGTAGAGGGCTACGACGGTAACGACGGCATTGGGGCGGGCGCACTCCCACGCAAGGCGGAAGGTATCTTCGGCTCCCGCGGCCTCCAAAACGACATCGGCTCCTCCGTGATCGCCGCTACGGAGTACGAAATCCCGGCACGTCTCCGGTTCCGTAACCAGCACGCCGGGATAATGCTCCCGGACGAAGCGGATTCTTTCGGGCGACTTTTCGCAAACGACGATGCGCTTGGGCCGTTTCAGCATCGCACAAAGCAGGGTGCAGATGCCCGTAGGCCCGGCACCTATAATCAGCACCGTATCATCCGCCGAAATCTCCGAAATGCGGACGGCCCAAAATCCGGTGGCGAGTACGTCGCCCACAAACAACGCCTGCTCATCGCTCACCGTATCGGGGATACGGTTCAGGCCTTGATCGGCATAAGGCACCCGGACATACTGGGCCTGACCGCCGTCGATGCGGCAGCCCAAGGCCCAGCCGCCGTTCGGATCGGTGCAGTTGTTCACGTATCCATGCCTGCAGAAGAAGCACTCGCCGCAGAAGGTCTCGACATTGACCGTAACACGGTCGCCGGGTCTGACCGAAACGACATCCGCACCGACCTGCTCCACGACACCCACCATCTCGTGCCCGACGGTGACGCCCGGCACGGCGCGGGGCACGCTGCCGTGTTTGATATGCAGATCGCTGGTGCAGATGCTGCCGAGCGTAACGCGCACGACGGCGTCGCGCGAATTTTTCAGTTCGGGTTTCGGTTTGTCCGACAACCCGAATTTTCCTTCTCCGATGTAGGTATATGCTTGCATGGCGAAACGATTCTTCCGGCAAATTTAGGAGTTTTCGGCAAATAAAAGCGTACGGTTTCCGCAAATATATCGGCCGGACACAGGAAAGAAACGGTTCATTACCGATTTGAAGCGCACTTTTCGTATATTTGCAGGCACAAAAAAGCCAATTAACCCCGAACTACAGCAAAAAACAGCATCCATGTCGGAAACAAGAGTCTCTGCGGCGGCATTTTCAGATACGAAACCCCATTACGACATACTCGACGGACTGCGCGGCGTAGCGGCGCTGATGGTTGTCTGGTTCCATGTATTCGAAGCCTTTGCGACCAGTCATGTGGACCAGAAAATCAACCACGGATATCTGGCCGTCGATTTTTTCTTTATCCTCTCCGGCTTCGTGATCGGTTACGCCTACGACGACCGATGGAAAAGGATGACGGTAAAAGATTTTATCAAACGCCGGTTTATCCGCCTGCATCCGATGGTGGTCATCGGTGCGATTATCGGTGCCGTCATGTTCTATTTGCAGGGCTGTTCCGTCTGGGACGTTTCCAAAGTATCCGTAACGATGCTGGTCATAGCGACCCTGATGAACGCCTGCATGATTCCGGCGACGCCCGGACTCGAAATCCGGGGCGTTACCGAAATGTTCCCCCTGAACGGCCCGAGCTGGTCCCTGTTTTACGAATACATCGGCAATATCCTGTATGCGCTCTTTATCCGTAAACTTCCGACCAAAGCGCTCTCAGTACTGGTTCTGCTCGCCGGCTGCGGATTGGCGGCGTTTGCGATTTGGGGACCCTACGGCGACATATGCGCCGGATTCTCGCTGACGGGAGACAATATAGCCGGAGGCTCCCTGCGGCTGTTGTTCTCATTCTCGGCAGGATTGCTGATGTCGCGCGTATTCAGACCCGTTCAGATAAAGGGAGCTTTCTGGATATGCAGCCTTTCCGTCATCGTCCTGCTGGCCGTACCGCGAATCGGCGGGTATGAAAACTTATGGATGAACGGCCTGTACGACACGATTTGCTTTGCGTTCGCTTTCCCGCTGCTCGTTTACCTCGGAGCGTCGGGAAAGACGACGGACAAAACGACCGCAAGGATATGCAAATTCCTGGGAGACATATCGTACCCGCTGTATATGGTCCATTACCCCTTTATCTACCTGTACTATGCGTGGGTGAAAAACGAGAACCTGACGTTCGTGCAATCGCTGCCCGGCGCATTGGCGCTCGTCATCGGCTCCGTAGTATTGGCTTACCTGTGCCTGAAATTGTACGATGAACCGGTACGCAGGTTCCTGACGAAACATCTTCTGCGCTCGCAAAAATAACACGCGTCTGTCCGAGCCGCACTCCCAAACGGAGTTCACACGCCGCCACGGGGGGGGGCTGAATAGATCAGGCCTGCTTTTTATAGCTCAGTGCGGCCCACAGGTTGAACACTACGGCGGACAACGCCAGCGCGGCATAGCTGTCCCACAATTCGGCGATCGTCGTTCCTTTGAGGTAAACCGAACGCATGGCCTCGATGAAGTAGCGGGGCGGCAGGAAGCGCGTGATCGCCTGCGCCCATCCGGGCATGGACTCGATCGGAGTGATGAGTCCGCTCATCAGCACGAAGATCATCACTAAGAAGAACATGACGAACAT
>CAKVKI010000384.1 GCA_934754975.1 uncultured Alistipes sp.
AAGAATCTCGTGCTGGTCAATCAGGTCGGAGGTGCGACGGATATCGTTTACGACGGCACTTCGGGCGCATTCAACACCCGCGGCGAACAGGTGCTGATGATGCAGCAGTTCGAAGAGGATTTCCAGATTTACGATACCAAGGCCCAGAACCCTCCCGTCGGGATTCCTTCGACCTACAACGACCGTACGCGGATGGTCTATCAGGCGGCCCGCTGCGGACTCCGCGATTTTTTCGCCAAAAACGGCTATAAAAAGGCTTGCATCGGCCTTTCGGGCGGTATCGACTCGGCCGTGGTGGCCTGTATGGCCGTCGATGCACTGGGGGCCGGGAATGTCCGCGCCCTGCTGCTGCCCTCGCAGTTCTCGTCGGACCATTCGGTCGAAGACGCCAAGAAGCTGGCCGATAACCTCGGCATCGAATACAATGTAATTCCTATCACCGAAATATATACCAGCGTGGTGAACACCCTCAAGCCGGTCATCGGCGGGCGGGAGTTCGACGCCACGGAGGAGAATATCCAGACCCGAATCCGCACGGTGCTGCTGATGGCCGTGCAGAACAAGGCGGATTACATCCTGCTCAACTCGTCGAACAAGAGCGAGAATGCGCTGGGACTCTGTACGCTTTACGGCGATACGGCGGGAGCGTTCAGCCCCACGGGCGACCTCTACAAGAGTGAAATGTACGACGTGGCGCGTTATATCAACCGCACGTTCGGCGACCCGATTCCCGAGAATATTTTGGACAAGGAGCCTTCGTCGGAGTTGCATCCGGGCCAGAAGGACAGCGATATCCTGCCGCCGTACGAGGTGGTGGACGCCATTCTGTTCCGCATGATCGAGGAGGGACAGCACCGCGAGGAGATCGTCAATGCGGGATTCGACTCGCAAGTGGTGGAGAAGATCCACGGCATGATCATGCGCAACGAGAAGAAGCGTTACCAGTTTCCGCCCGTGCTGCGCCTGTCGATGTGTTCGTTCGGGCACGAACGGCTGATGCCCCTGACCAATAAATACGGCGACTGAGGCGTGGCATCCGGAATTATCGAACACGGGGGCATTGTGTCGCGCGTCGAGGGCGACAGGGTCTATGTGAAGATTACCTCACAGAGCGCCTGCGGCTCCTGCAAGGCGCGTGAAGCGTGCGGCCTTGCCGAAGCGCAGGATAAGATCGTCGAGGTGACGACCCCCCGGGCGCAGCAAAACTACACCGCAGGCGAAAGCGTTACGGTCGGCGTCCGCCGCAGTGCGGGCGCTGTCGCTGTTATATTGGCCTATGTCGGCGCATTGGCGGTATTGCTGGCCGTGCTGGTCACGGCGATCGCCGCGCTCGGATGGAACGAAGGCGCCGCCGCCCTGGCGGCATTGGCCGCCGTGGGCGTCTATTACTGCGTGTTATGGCTCTTCAGGCGTAAAATCGAACACACAATTCATTTCTCAATAACCAAAAACTACTGATGGAAGTATTACTTTACACAATCCTGACGCTGTGTGCGCTGGGAGTGCTTTCCGCGGTGATCCTCTACTTCGTGGCCCAGAAATTCCGGGTCGAGGAGGACCCCAGAATCGACGAGGTCGAGAAGATGCTGCCGGGCGCGAACTGCGGCGGCTGCGGTTTCGCCGGCTGCCGCGGCATGGCCGATGCGCTCGTGAAGCAGGACGACATTTCGTCGCTCTTCTGTCCGGTGGGCGGCGGCGACTGCATGAAGGCCGTTGCAACTTACCTCGGCAAGTCCGCTCCCGAAAAGGAACCGCAGGTTGCGACCGTGCGCTGCGGCGGAACCTGCGCAAAGCGTCCCCGCACCAACGATTTCAACGGCGCCAGGTCGTGCGCCGTGGCCTCGTCGCTCTATGTGGGCGAGACGGGCTGTGCATTCGGCTGTCTGGGATTCGGGGACTGCGTCGTCTCCTGTACTTTCGACGCGATCCGTATGAATCCTGAAACGGGGCTTCCCGAGGTCGATCCCGATAAGTGTACGGCCTGCGGCGCCTGCGTGAAGGCGTGTCCCAAAATGATTATCGAACTGCGCAAGAAGTGGCCCAAGAACCGTGCGGTATACGTGTCGTGCGTGTCGAAAGACAAGGGCGCCGTGGTGATGAAGGCCTGCAAGGCCGGATGTATCGGCTGCGGCAAGTGCCAGAAGGTGTGCGCGTTCGACGCTATTACGATTGCGAATAACCTCGCCTATATCGACCCGCAGAAGTGCAAACTCTGCCGCAAGTGCGTGAACGAGTGTCCGACGGGCGCGATCGTGCTGGCGGGCATGGAGCCGCTTCCCAAGGCGCCTAAGACCCCGGCGGCTCCCGCCGCGCCGAAGGCCGCTCCTGCCGCGGAGAAGACCGCTGAAACCGCTAAGCCGGCCGCAGAGAAAGCCGCGCCTGCATCCGGGCAGGCCGCCCCGGCGGAAATTCCGACGGCGGCTGCAGCCGAAAAAACTGCCGGGAGTGTTCCCGCTGCGCCGAAAGCCGCGCCCGTTGCGGAGAAGACTGCTCCGGCGGCTGAAAAGGCGGCCGAAGCCGCTGCGCCGGTCGCTGAGAAGGCCCCCGCTC
>CAKVKI010000385.1 GCA_934754975.1 uncultured Alistipes sp.
GCGCTCCTCTCAGCGACACAGATGCTGGCCTGCGGCGAGGACCTCGGCATGATTCCCGACAGCGTTCCCGAAACAATGCGCGCACTGCAGATTCTTTCGCTCGAAATCCAGCGGATGCCCAAATCGCCGGGCGAGCTGTTCGCCGATCCGGCGCGCTATCCCTATTTTTCGGTCTGCACCACCTCGACCCACGACATGAATCCCCTGCGGGCTTGGTGGGAGGAGGACCGCGAACTTTCGGAACGCTTCTACTGCGAAGTGCTGGGCATGAAAGGCGACGCTCCCCGCACTTGCGAACCGTGGATCTGCCGCCGCATCGTCGATATGCACCTCCATTCCCCGGCGATGCTCGCCATACTTCCGCTGCAGGACTGGCTCGCGACCGACGCGGCCCTGCGCAGTCCGCATGCGGACAAGGAGCGCATCAACATCCCGGCCGCCCCCCGCTACTACTGGCGTTACCGGATGCACCTCACGCTCGAAGAGTTGCTCCGGCAGGAGCCGTTCAACGCCTCGCTCCGCGAAATGATCGCCTGCAGCGGCCGAAAGTAACTCCCGCCGGGCGGCGCGATGCAATTCTTTGGCCCTTGTTCCCCACGAACAGGGGCTTTTTCCTGCGTATTTCTAAATTATTTTGTTATTTTTGTCCGACAGTTATTCCCAAACGTTCAAATTCTCAGTATTTATGACACTCAACGAATATCAGCAGCATGCGCTCGAAACGGCAATCTACCCCGAAAACCGCCGCATCATCTATCCCACGCTCGGACTGACGGGCGAAGCGGGCGAGGTGGCCGACAAAGTCAAGAAAGTCATCCGCGACGGCCACGAAGAGTTCTCCGACGAAAAACGGCTCGAAATCGTCAAGGAGATCGGCGACGTGCTGTGGTACTGCGCCACGCTTGCGCGCGACCTCGGTTACGAACTGGACGACGTAGCGCAGATGAACGTCGATAAGCTCCGTTCGCGCATGCAGCGTCACATCATCTCGGGCAGCGGCGACAACCGCTAACTATGGAAGACTATATCTTACGGGAAATCAACCGCATCGGAGAGCTGATCGCAGCCCTTCTGGACAAAATCGGTCTCCTGAAAAAATCGGGCGCCCCCGAACTCATCCGGGAAACCGCCAAAACGGAACTGGCCGAGAAGCTGAACCTGGACATAGACACGCTGCTGTCGCAGGAGGATTTCATCGCCACCCTCGTCGGCGAATACGGATTCAGCGACACCGACCTCGAAAAATTCGCCGAACTGCTGTTCGACTTCGCCGCCGCGTCCGAAGACCGTGACGAACGGCTGCGCCTTGCGGCCGGAGTCGGCGCCGTCTACAGCTACCTCGACGAAAAGAAAGCCCCCGCATCACTCAACCGCTACTACATCCTCAAAGATCTGGACAAATACATCAAAGAACCTCAATAAATGGAACAGGAAAAACAACTCACATCGCTACCCGAAAACGCTTACCGGGAACTCAGACCGGGCGAAGAGTACACGCCCATCATGCCCGCCTCGTCGTCGCCCAGGGAGGTGACGCCCTATTCGGTCACGATGGGCATCATCATGGCCATCGTCTTTTCGGCCGCAGCGGCATTCCTCGGCCTAAAGGTCGGACAGGTATTCGAAGCGGCGATTCCGATCGCCATCATCGCCGTGGGCATGGGCAACGTGATGGGGAAAAAGAACATGCTGGGACAGAACGTCATCATCCAATCGATCGGCGCCTGCTCGGGCGTGATCGTCGCGGGCGCCATCTTCACCCTCCCGGCGCTCTACATCCTCGGACTCGACGCTGCGTTCTACCAGGTATTCCTCTCGTCGCTTTTCGGCGGCCTGCTGGGTATCGTCCTGCTGATTCCGTTCCGCAAATATTTCGTCAAGGAGATGCACGGCAAATACCCCTTCCCCGAAGCCACGGCGACCACCGAAGTGCTGATTTCGGGCGAAAAGGGCGGCAATCAAGCCAAACTCCTGGCCGTGGCGGGTCTCATTGGCGGTCTTTACGATTTCGCCGTGGGCACGTTCGGCATGTGGACCGAAGCGGTCTCGACGCGCATCTGCGAGTGGGGACATGTCGCCGCCGATAAATTCAAAGTCGTCTTCTCGCTCAACACCTCGGCCGCCGTGCTGGGCCTGGGTTACATCATCGGTCTGAAATACGCCATGATCATCACCGCAGGTTCGTGTCTGGTATGGTTCCTCGTCGTGCCGCTGGTGGGTTCGCTGGCCGACAGCATCGACCCGATGGCCATGGCCTCGCTGCTGGGCGTAACGCGCGCCGACATCATGGCCGATCCGCAGAGCCTTTTCACTGCCGAAAACCTCTTCGCCTTCATCGGCAAGCCGCTCGGTATCGGAGGTATCGCCATGGCGGGCATCATCGGCATCGTCAAACAGTCGAAGATCATCCGCCAGGCCGTAGGACTGGCCGTTTCGGAGTTGGGGGGGGGCAACAAAACCCAAGCCGCTGCGACCGAACGCACGCAGCGCGACCTGACGATGAAGCGCATCCTCTCGATCCTGATCGCCACGCTCATCT
>CAKVKI010000386.1 GCA_934754975.1 uncultured Alistipes sp.
CCCGCCGACCGATTCGACGAAGGCGCATGGACCGTCATCCTGTGCAGGGACAACTACACCTCCGTCCCGGCATCCGAACCCGATTTCTATATCGGCGTCCTCGTTTCCGATTCCTGTCTGGACAAAGAAATCCCGCTGACCAAACCGCTCACCGCCGGCGGCAAACTGACACCGGCCATCAATGTCGCCCTGCATGGCCGGCTGGTGGAGATCGACGACCAGAGCATCGACGTTTATCTGAACGACGGAGAAACTTTGGCTGAAATCACCGTAACGGAAGGAAGGCTGAAAGTAACCCGCGACGGCGACAAATTCACGGTAAAACTGTCCGTAGAATTCTCCGACGGCGTTTCGGCATCCGCAAACTGGAGCGGAACAGCGACGCAGGCCGAGATCGAATAAAAGAGGATCGGCAACAAGTACGCCCGGCAGAAATTCTGCCGGGCGTACTTATTTTCGTATAAAAACGTTTAGTTCTTAACCTCCGGGGCATTGGCCATGATCGTGTCGGTCAGGGCCTTGATGATCGAGCTTTTGACGTAGGTGCGGCGCACGGCGACCGCGATTTTGCGCGACGTAGCGCCTTTGGCGAGCATCTTCAGCCGGTCTCGGCGGTCCGAAGGGATGTACTCGACGGCCATTTCGGGAATAATCGTCAGGCACGAGGTGCAGTCCACGATGCGCATCAGCGTGTCGAGCGACCCCGATTCGAACGAGTAGTGCGACGGCATGTCGCGCTTGGCCTGGCAGAGTTCGATAATCTGATCGCGCATACAGTTTCCTGCGCTCAGGATCACCAGGTCGCGCAGGTCGATGTCCTCGATGCGGATATTCGAACGCTCGTAAAGGGTGTTCTCCGGCGAAACATAGGCGTAAAAACGGTCGTTGAAAAGTTCCTGTTCCAGAATCCCCCCGCCGCAGGTGCCGCTGGCTACCAGCGCCGCGTCGATACGGTCCCGCCTGAGCGCCTCGACGATGTCGGAAGTGACCATTTCGGAAATCTCCAGCTCGACTTTGGGGTAGTCGCGCACAAAAGCGGGAATGAATTTGTGCAGCAGGTAAGGGGCTATGGTCGGAATGACGCCCAGCCGGAGTTTGCCCGAAGTCTCGCCTTTAAGTTCGGCCACCGATTCGCGGATGTTGTTGTAGGCCCGCAGCGTCTCGCGGGCGCGCTCCAGCACCACGTCCCCCGCTTCGGTAGGGATCACGGGCTTCTTCGAGCGGTCGAGCAGCACCACGCCCAGCTCCTCTTCGAGGGCTTTGACCTGCATGCTCAGCGAGGGCTGAGTCACAAAACAATGTTCGGCGGCCAGCGAGAAACTGCCGCAGTTGGCCACGGCCAACAGATATTCGAGCTGAATTATAGTCATAGTAGGCAATTATTCCGATGAGCAAAAATATAAAAAAAATCTATAAACGACAACTTTATTAGGTCGCCCGCGCGCTTTTTCGTAAGTTTGTCCACAAAATACCGAAAAAACAGAGAACCGGCGCTGATTTTTACCGCAGTTTCAGTGTCGCGGGGAAGCCGGGAACTCCCGGCAGAAGGGAGTTTCGGAAGGATTCCGGATGTGGAACCGGCATCGCGAATGCCGTAATGCGAGCTTGACGAATTCCGCATTTCGGATGCCTGTCCCGGAGCCATACATAACTTAAATTCGTCAAGCGGACGTTTAATCATTTTATGGGAAAAATCATTCTTACCGGCGACCGTCCGACGGGCCGGCTTCATCTGGGACATTACGTGGGTTCGCTGCGCCGCCGCGTCGAACTGCAGGAGTCGGGCCAATTCGAACGCATCTTCATCATGATCGCCGACGCCCAGGCGCTGACCGACAACGCCGACAACCCCGAAAAGGTGCGCCAGAACATCATCGAAGTCGCCCTGGACTATCTTTCGGTCGGTCTCGATCCGAACAAATCGACGCTTTTCATCCAGTCGCAGATTCCCGAGTTGTGCGAACTGGCGTTCTATTATATGAACCTCGTTACGGTACAGCGTTTGCAGCGCAACCCGACCGTAAAGGCCGAAATCCAACTGCGCGGCTTTGCCGAGAACAACACGGACTGCGACACCCAGCAGCGTCAGGGCATTCCCGTGGGATTCTTCACCTACCCGATCAGCCAGGCGGCGGATATCACGGCTTTCAAGGCCACGACCGTGCCCGCAGGCGAGGACCAGGAACCGATGATCGAGCAGACGCGCGAAATCGTCCACAAATTCAACACGGTATACGGCCCCGCACTGGTCGAACCGGAGATTCTGCTGCCCGAAACTGAGATCTGCATGCGGCTGCCGGGAACCGACGGCAAGGCCAAGATGTCGAAGTCGCTCTGCAACTGCATCTACCTGTCGGACAGCGCCGAGGAGATAAAAAAGAAGGTCATGGGCATGTACACCGATCCCGACCACCTGCGCGTGGAAGATCCGGGCAAGGTGGAGGGAAACATGGTGTTTACCTACCTCGACGCCTTCAGCCGCCCGGAGCATTTCCCGAAATACCTGCCCGACTATCCCTCGC
>CAKVKI010000387.1 GCA_934754975.1 uncultured Alistipes sp.
CGGTAAGCCGCCACGCGCCGCTCGGTCATCCAGGCGGGTTCGCCTTTTTTGGCGGAGATCAGCCGCACGACATCCTCGCTGAGACCTTTGGCGATGGTTTCGGTCTCTATATCCGAAGTGAAGCCGTACTTGTATTCCTGCTCTCCGATATTCTCCAATATGTCTTTATCTTTCTCTGCCATTATGCGCGAAATATCGTACAAAGGTACAAAATCAATTCACATTTTCATAACGCAGCAGAGCAAATCTGGGTCCAGAGCGGGCAAAACGGCAAAAAAGCGGGATGAACGCTTTCCGGACCGGCGTATCTCCGGGCGGCGCCCGGCAACACACCGTTACAGCGCAGCAATACGGCACAGCGCAGTGTATCAATACGAAGGCGAATCCGGATCAATGGAAAAATTAAATTTTGACCGCATTTCTTTGTATTTCGTCAAAAAGATTCTATATTTGCACACCCGTTTCAGGATAAAGGCCCGAAACGGTGACCGGAGAGTTGGGTGAGTGGCTGAAACCACCAGTTTGCTAAACTGACGTACGGGATTACTGTACCGGGGGTTCGAATCCCCCACTCTCCGCCAGGAAAAGCGCCATAAGGCGACAACAAAACGCCAAATCCTGCAAGATCAAGTACTTGCAGGATTTATTGTCATGTCAATAATTAAATAAGCGGTATGAAGCGCAGATTTTGCAGCTGTGATTCCGCCCGTTGTTTCTGGAATCCATTTCCGGGGATAGAATGTCTGTGAGGAAGGCTCCCTGACCTGTTATTGAATAAAGGACAAAATACAGAGAAGGGAGAAAACAGTGCGTCCCGTATTTCGGATCACAAATGTTTACGCACCAGGTCGATCAACGCAAACGGCAGGCAGAACAAGAATGCGGCAAATGCGCAGACAGTGAGCGGCACAACGGCCAGCAGGCGGAACAACCGGCCCCGGGATGCGCCCGAAAATAGCGCGGGACGTGGTTTAGTTACCGGGTGGGACTGTCTGAACATAGGTTTCTGCTTTATTCTATTGGGGTGGAGATTCTGTCTTTTACTTACCGCCGCCCCATATCGCCCGATACCATGCCGACCGGCGATAAGCCTCGTTCAGTTCGGGAAAAGCGTCCTGTTCGATGTATGTCGTAAGGCCCGAGTGACGGCGGATCGTAAAGCCGTTCTGTCCGGACATGAATGTCCCGGTCGCCGCTTTCCAGACGACCGTCCGGTCCAGTTGCGAGCGGAAAGCCGCATACTCTTCCGGTGCGGCGATCGTTTCGGCCCAATCGTCCAGATCGAAGAAGCGCGGAAGCGCCGGATAATCCCCATAGCTGCCCGGACGATCAAAATACTGAAGACGGGAAAGATCGAACACTCCGACAGAATGGAAATGGAGTGCAGCCTGCATCCGGACAGCTAATGGGGATATTTCGCGCATGTCGATAAGACTCAGTGTCGCCGAACGGCGGGCGCCCGTGTAATTCGCCGCGACGTAATCCATGTATGCCTCTCCGAAAGCTTCGAGAGCCGTCCGCGTATCCACGGCAGTATTGCAAAGCAGTCGCAGCGCCGAGGGATATACGGGCGTGAAGCCCGGCGAGACGATTTCGGCCGAGGAAGCCAGCATGTACTGCGTTTTTTCGCGCAGTTCGAAGGCCACCTCCACTCCCGCCGTCAGGCAGGTTTCGAAGAAGATGAAATCGAACATCCCGTCGGGAATAGCCGCGGCGAAGTCCGCGATCTCCATTTCGGCACGCTCCGCATCCGCATCGTCTACTCCGATCGAAAAGGGCTGAATCCGCGGTTTTTGCAGCGTTCCGGCGGGAAGCCAGCCGCTGGCGTGGGAGAAGAAAATCAGGCCGTAACTATCCGCCGGGTATTCGTCTGCCACCTCGCGCAATACGCGGGCGAAGGTTTCGGGCGAAGCCGAATTCTCTGCGCCGTATTCGCGTAGGGTCTCCACATAGGGCGTCGGCGAAACCCGGCAGCCACCGCGCAGACGCAGCAGGCGCGCCCCGTCGCGGGAATCCTGATAGATCAGGCATTTGTTCCCGGTGTAGGTCCACCCCTGCCGCAGGGCTTCGACCTTGCGCGCCGTCTCGTCCGAGAGGTTGTTGTCGCCGCCCAGGTAGACGATGATCGTCCGCGTGGGCAGGTTCGGGTCCGGGCCTTCGTAATCCTCGGCAATACAGGAGCCGAGCAGTACGGCCAGCGGTAAAATCACGAATATGTATCGTATGACTTTCATGAAAAGGCTCTCGAAAAACTTATTTTTCCCGGACAGGCCGCACCGCATAACTCATGTTGCGACTGGCTCCCGCCACCGGATAGATACTCGACGAAGTAAAAAACATGGCGCTTCCTGCCTGCGTATCGCGCGCAGTCGCCGCCCAGCACGAACCGCCGGGAAAACTGGTGATGCCCGACACCACACCCGACGAGTTGCTGCGACTGCCCGAAGCCGGGAAAAAGATGGTATCTCCGGTCT
>CAKVKI010000388.1 GCA_934754975.1 uncultured Alistipes sp.
GACTGGACTATATCCAGGACGCCGCGCTGGGTCTTATCAACATCGAGCAGAACGAGATCGTTAAAATCTTCTCCGTGGCGGCGGTGATTTTCATGCCCGCGACGCTCATCGCGTCGATCTACGGCATGAACTTCAAATTCATGCCCGAACTGGACTGGACCCTGTCGCTCTCCAACGGCTGGAACATTCCGCTGGGCTATATCTTCGCCATCGGGCTGATGATCTTCTGTTCGGCGCTGACTATCTGGTACTTCAAGTATAAGAAGTGGCTGTAGCCTTCCGGAATAAGTCAATAAAAGGCCCTTCGTGCGAAGGGCCTTTTTAATTTAAGCGTCTATCCTCAGAATGCAGTTTTCATGCGGCGGCGGAAGCCTGTAAAATACGGAGCGGGATTCGAAAGAATTGGTGTAGGCCGGGTTGCGGAGAGTCAGTTTTTTCTCTAATTTCCGGTACTGGCTTTCGAGCATGGTCTGCCTTTTGCCGTTGTTCAGTGAATATACTGTCAGCGACCGGCCTTTTTCGATCAGGTAGACCTGCTCGTCCGCCTTGATAAATTCATTCAGAGTCTCCTGAGATCGGTACTCCAAAACTAAGGACATGGCCTTTTCAAACCGCTCCTTGTCTTTTGCGATTTGTGATGAAAGGTCGGAACACCGTTTCCGTGCGCTGTTTTTTTGATAATACCAGGTCCGGATAAAGAGCAGTATGATTGCTAATGTCGCTAATGCACGGAACATCGTTTAGCAGGTTGTCTGGATTTCGGATTAAAATACGGCCGGTCGGCTTCAGATTGTCGGCGGTCTGTCAAATTTACGGTTAAAAACCGAGATTGCAAACTCTGAAAACGCCGTCACTCCGACCTTTCCATCCTATTTTGCAGGCAGCCGTGTCCGGCGGGTTGTATTTCCTGTCCGTTGCTTCCGGTTTTCTCTTCTTTCTTTAAGAAAGAAAGAGAATGTCGCCTTTTCCCCGCAATTTTCGTATATTTGCAGGCTATAAGCTATGCCCATGCTCGAAAAACTTGCGAAACAGACCGCCGTTTACGGCATCAGTACCATTGTGGTGAGGTTCCTGAGCTATCTGCTCACGCCTTACTACACCCGTATTTTCGGGCAGGAGACCTACGGTATCGTCACGGATATCTATGCCCTCATCCCGCTGGCGCTTACACTGCTGACGATGGGCATGGAGTCGAGCTATTTCCGCTTCTCGGCCAAAGCCGAGCAGGCCGGGGGCGATGTGCAGGCCGCCAAACGCAGGCTTTTCGCCACTACGTGGGGCATTACGTCGCTTGCCGCCGTGGTGTTCTTCGTGCTTGTCGCCTCATTCCGCAGCGGTGTTGCGGGGCTGATGGGCGAAGCCTATGTCGGGCATCCCGAATACGTGGTCTGGGTGGGGCTGATTATCCTCTTCGACGTCTGGGCCTGCATCCCCTTCTCGCGGCTGCGTGAGCAGGGCCGGGCGCTGCTGTTCGTCGGCATCAAGGCGCTGAACGTGGTGCTGAACGTGGCGCTGGCGGTCGCTTTCGGCGTCGCCGGGCTTTTCGCTACGGAATTCGGCGTAGGCTGGGTCTTTGTCGCCAACCTGATCGCCAGCGTCGTGACGTGGCTGGTCATCCTCGCTACCGTGGACCGCACCGTGCCCAGGATCAACTGGACGCTGCTGGCCGCGGTCTTCGCCTATTCGCTGCCGCTGCTTGTCGGCGGACTGGCGGGCACGGCCAACGAATTCATCGACCGGCAGCTGATTAAATACCTCGTGCCCGAAGGAGCCATGGCGCAGGTGGGCTTATACGGAGCCATTACGAAGATCGCCGTGGTGATGATGCTCTTCTACCAGATGTACCGCCTTGCCGCTGAGCCGTTCTTCCTGTCGAATTTCAAGAAGGCGGACTTCGTGCAGATGAACGCCGCCGCGCTGAAATACTACGTCATGGCCTCGATGCTGATTTTCCTCGGCATCGCCCTGTTCCGCGACGTTTTCGCGCTGATCGTGGGCCGCGACTTCCGCGAGGGGATTTTCATTCTCCCGGTCGTCCTCGGGGCCAATGTGCTGACGGGCGTCTGGCTGAACCTGTCGTTCTGGTACAAGCGCGAGGAGAAGACCTCGCTTGCGATCGTGGTTACGGGTGCGGGTCTGGTTTCGATGCTGGTTTTCGGCTTCTGGTGCATCCCCGTATGGGGCTACTACGGAGCCGCATGGGCGCGGCTGGCGAGCGAATCGACGATGGTCGCCGTGAGCTGGTGGCTCAACCGCCGCTTCTATCCGACGCCCTATGACTGGCGGCGTATCGGCGAATATGTCGCCGCGGCGCTTGCGGTTTTCGCCGTGTGCGAAGCCGTGGCGGCCTGCGACGGCAATAAATTGATTGCCTATGCGTTTAATATAGTGCTGTTTGCGGCCTATGCCGTTTACCTCGTCCGCCGGGAGCGGATCGACGTTGCGGCGCTGGTGAAAGCGGCTTTGAAG
>CAKVKI010000389.1 GCA_934754975.1 uncultured Alistipes sp.
TCCCATGTGGATTTCGAGGCGGTCAGGGACGGTTCGGTCAGGTAAGGAATGTCGAAATAGAAACGGTTGAACCCTGTCTTGTTGAGTTCGATGAGTTCGGGTATGGTGCCGCCGCTGAGAAAAGACTTGTTGTATACCGTGCATACGTTCGAATATCGGTTTTCGTGGTCGCAGGTGGCCTTGCGGCGGTACATGGCAGTGAAGTTCATCGGGGCGGTCGCGGCGAGCGATTCCCCGGTGGCGGACGGGATGGTTGTCCATGAGTCGCCGGTTTTGGTTTCCCATGTATAGCGTATGGCACTGCGCGGACAGACGGCGGCCTGAGCGGAGATTATCCGCAGTTGCTCGTCCGGATTCGTAGTGTCGATAAGCAGCGTGTCTGCGATGCTGCCTGCCGTCAGCGGTTCATACATGCTGTTTGTAACGGTGCAGATGTTGGAATACAGCGTCTTTGTTCCGTTTGCGGCCTTGCGGCGGTATTCGCTCGTAAGTTCTGCGGCGACAGGGGCGTTCGTGAGGTTTTTACCGGTCTGGCCGCTTATGGAGGCCCATTTGCCGTCCGACTTCTTTTCCCAGGCATAAGTTATCGTTCCCGTACCTCCGGAGGCGTCCGTTACGGAATTGATGGAGAAAACCCCGGTTGTCTGGCTGATTGTTTTGGTCTCTTCGATGGAACCTGCCGTAAAACCGGGTATCGGGAAAACTACGGAGAGGAATGTTTTGTCGATCAAACTGAATCCGGACCACGGAATGGGGTTTGTTTCCCTTATCATAATGGATTTATCGTCGTTCGGGTTCGTTTTGTCGATGGTCGTCCCCCAGTCTTCGTCGTCTCCGATAAGCTGTCCGTTACGTAAACTATGGCCCAGTCCCAGAGAGTGCCCGATGGCGTGCATGATTAAATACATGGCGTTGTTCTGCTCCTTGCTGCTGAACAGGTTATTGACATCGGGCAGGAAGGAGCAGTCCGCATTGAGGGTTACGCTGCCCGGCTTGCCGTCCGACGACGGAGGGGTCGCTTTCATGAGTTTTGCGGTGCTGTTGCCGAAACTGCTTTTGTTCTCGAACCTGATTTTGATCTCCTGCAGGTTGCTGCCCGGTGTGTTGGAAATGGATATGTAACATTTTGCCACGGCGTTCCATTGGGCTATGGCATTCGTGGCTGGATTGGCCCAGAGCGCCGAGGAAGAGGTGAGGTTGCCGACGTTCATATATAGTTTGTTCTGGTATTGCTGACTCACAAGGTAACCCTTGTTGTGCTGTGTCAGGCGGGTCTGCGGCTGTTGTCCGGCCTCTTCGAGCCATTCGTCGGTCAGCCAGATATCTCCTTCGACCAGATAGCCGTCGTCTGTCTTTTCGATGCCGGCGACATCGTATCCCAATGAAGAGATGAGAGCGATCTCCTGCTTCATTCGTTCGGATATCCGCCCGGGGGGAGCTGTCCATTTGCGGGTCGGTTTTCTGACAGGAGACCAGCGAGAGCGCAGCGAATAAAATACCCGGAATCCAGAAGGTAATGCTCCATTGCGGAAAGTTTTTCATGTTGAAGTGGGTTTTAGGTTAGTAATTGGATATGAATTCGGTCGTTATAAGATACGGATTTAAAGTCTCAAATGCAAATTGTTCCAAGGCGATTATACGCCGTAGCGTGTTCAACGAAACCGAAAAAAGCGTACATTTGTGCCCATGACTGAACGGCATATAGACATAAACGAATTCGATTACGACCTGCCCGACGGGCGGATCGCCAAGTTTCCCCTGGCCGAGCGCAGCGCCTCGAAACTGCTGGTTTACCGCGGCGGGGAGATCGGCGAAGCGCATTTTGCCGACATCGGCGACATGCTGCCCGAAGGCCAGCTGCTGGTATTCAACAATACGAAGGTGATTCGCGCGCGGATCATCATGCACAAGCCTTCGGGCGCCCGCATCGAGGTGTTCTGTCTCGAACCGCACGATCCGGCCGATTACGAACGGGCGTTCGCCGTCGTCGGGCGGTGCGAATGGTCGTGCATCGTGGGCAATCTCAAGAAATGGAAAGAGGGGTATGTGGAGATCAATTTCGAGCATGAAGGCCGCCCGGAGCATTTGCGGGCATGGCTCGTCGAGAACCACGGCCGCGAGCATACCGTGCGTTTCGAGTGGTCGGCGGCGATGACGTTCGGTCAGCTGCTCGAATACCTCGGGCGGATTCCGATTCCGCCCTACCTGAACCGCGAAAGCGAGGAGATCGACTATACGCGCTACCAGACCGTCTATTCCAAATTCGAAGGGTCGGTGGCCGCGCCGACGGCGGGGCTGCACTTCACGCCCGAGCTGATCGAAGGGATGAAAGCGCGCGGTTTCGGGTTTGAGGAGGTGACGCTGCATGTCGGGGCCGGGACCTTTCTGCCTGTCAAGGACGACGACGCCGTGCGGCATCCGATGCACACCGAGCATTTCGAGGTGCGCCGTGCGACGGTGGCC
>CAKVKI010000390.1 GCA_934754975.1 uncultured Alistipes sp.
GGGCTGGATCATGCCGTAGAGAGTGGCCACTTTCATCGACACGTCGTCGATAATCGGGAATTCCACCTTTATATCTTTCATGCCTTTGTACTCGATCTTTTCGCGGATCGTACGCAGCCACGCGATATGGCTGTTGCGGCTGTCTACCGAAAGGCCGATCAGCTCACAGTTCAGCGCTTTGAATTCCGCAGTGCGGGCGCCGAAAGTAAGCACTTCGGAGGTGCAGATAGGTGTGAAGTCGGCCGGATGGCTGAAAAGAATCACCCATTTGCCTTTGTAATCGGCCGGGAAACTGACCTTCCCCTGCGTCGTCATCGCTTCGAATACCGGAACGGGTTCACCCAGACGCGGCAGTTGCTGTTCGTTCTTTTCCATAATAGAAGAATTTAATGTATATAACCCCGGACACACAAAGTTGGTGCCCTGTAGACTTAGCTTCCGTAATTGCGTCTACTAATTTACTGTTTTTCGGGAGATTATCCTAATTTGCGACGACCGTTTCGCGTTCCGGCGCGGATGTGTCTATACAAACAACGTTTTTGAATATTCGCGCGGGGCGCCAACGCAGACAGCAGGACCGAAGGAGCGGAAAAGAGGATATTCAGCAAAAGGATTTCGACAAGACAGAACAGGGCCGGACTAGAGACAAGACAGGAGAAGAGAGAACAGAACAGGACCGAAATACAGCCCGGGAGACAGCAACAAAAAACCGCCGCAAACCGCAGTCGGCATCGGAAACAGCCCTGAAGTTACAAACAACCAGCTATTTGCACCGCAAAAAAATCCGTAAAACAGCGTGACGATTTCGTTTTTTTAGTTATCTTACCGGAAATTCGCTTCATCACCTAAAAACCGGCCTCATGAAAAAGATTCTCTCCACTGCCGTCAGCCTTATTTTCGGCATCAATTTCCTGCTGGCACAGACTCCGGCAGACATTCCGTTCAACGGCCTCATAACCGATGCGGACGGGAAAGGCATCAAAGCCCGCATCACAGTCAAAAGCAGCGGCAAATATACTGTCGCCAACAAGAAAGGGCAGTTCGGACTAACCAACATCACCTCCGCCGACACGCTCGTTTTCAGCTACAAGCACAATACGCTGGAAGTTCCCGTGGGAGAGCGCCGCAGCCTGAAAATCGTATGGATCAGCGGCAAACCCGTTTACAGCGAAGACGAAACGCTGGTGGACAACGGCTTCGGCTACGTCAAACGGCGCGAATACACGTCGAGTTCCTCGGGCATATCCGGCGAAGAGATGATACGGAGAGGATATACCGACCTGCAGGCGGCCATACTGGGCATGATCCCCAGCGTACAGCTGCTCAACGGGCAGATGATTATCCGCGGAATCGGGTCCATCAATTCGGGCAATGCCGCGCTGGTACTCTGCGATGGCATGGAGGTCAAGAGTCTCAGCAACATCAACATCCGTGACGTGGTATCGGTCGAAGTGCAGAAGGGCAGCAACATGTACGGACTCCGCGGCGGAAACGGCGTTATCCTTATCCGCACACAGAGGAAATAGGAGTGCGCAGACAATCCCCGCAGCAAGAAAACGCGGTACGCGGCCATATCAAAAAAGCCGCCCGGAGAGTCCGGGCGGCTTTTTCCATAAGCGTCGTTACGGTCAGCGAATCTTTTTGATGATCTCGCCGCCGTGATGGATGGCTTTCTCGTTTTCGGGAAGCATCTTCCATGCGCGTTCAGGAAGCGATTTCTTGAGGCCGACCATCACGTTCTCCATTTCGACCACGGGGCGCACCTTGAGGTAGCCGCCGAGGATCATCGTGTTGAAGAGTTTGGCCTGTCCCATTTTGGCGCATTCGGCCGTGGCGTCGATCGAGTAAACCTCGATGTCGGTGCGTACGGGGTGGCGCGTGATGCCGTTGGTATCGTAGATCAGCACGCCGCCCGGTTTTACCATCGGTTCGAATTTCTCCATCGACTGCTGGTTCAGGATGATCGCCGTATCGAATTCATGGGCGATAGGCGATGAAATCTTCCGGTCCGAAAGGATCACCGTCACGTTGGCCGTGCCGCCGCGCATTTCGGGACCGTAAGAGGGCATCCACGTAACTTCGAAATCCTGCATGACGCCCGAATAGGCCAGTATCTTGCCCATCGAGAGGACGCCCTGTCCTCCGAATCCTGCGATAATTAAAGTCTCTTTCATATCGTCCTCTTATTTTACGTCCTTGATATCGCCCAGCGGATAGAAGGGCAGCATGTTCTGCTCAAGCCAGTCGTTCGACGCGACGGGCGAAAGTTTCCAGCCGCTGTTGCAGGTCGAAACGACCTCGACGAGCGAGAAGCCTTTGCCAGCCATCGAATTTTCGAACGCCTTGCGGATCGCCTTCTTGCACTTGCGCACGTTGGCGGGCGTATGCACGCTCTGGCGCGTGATGAAGGTAGCGCCGTCGAGGTGGGCCATCATTTCAGCGATCTTGTAGGGATAGC
>CAKVKI010000391.1 GCA_934754975.1 uncultured Alistipes sp.
TATCACCTCTCAGCCGGCATTTCGCCTCTCGACAACATTTCGTCCCTCGGCAGGCCATAACAAAAAACGGCGGCCCGAAGGCCGCCGCATATTCGTAACTCCGGGAGGAGTGTTTCCCGGCGAAAAACTTATTCTTTGATAATATAGACGTGTTCGTCGCGCCGCTGCATATGGTAGTTTTCGCGGGCGTACTCCTCCAGATAATCGTCGTACCGCAGCCGCTCCAGCAGTGTGCTGTCCTGTTCGATCTTCGTCCGGTAATACTCCTTTTCGCGGGTCATCGCATTGATCTGGCGCTTGATTTTCACGGCATGCAACAGGTTGCGTCCCACCACGAAGAGCGTAACGACGACGATGACCGCCGTGGCGGCGATCCAGAACTTCCTGCCCACCTCGAAACTCATCAGGGTATGTGCATGTATTTATGCGTCTGTATGGAGATATTCCACTTCGGATGCGCCTTGGCGTACTCGACCATCGCGGGCATCACCCGTTCGGCGACGCTCCATTCGGGCTGCAGGTAGAGAATACATTCCGGCCGCACCCGTGCGGCGTTCCGCTCGGCCCATTCGAAGTCGTCCTCGCTTTCGACGATCACTTTCAGTTCATGCGCCCGCCCCAGCGCTTCGTCCAGCGGGGGCTGCTGCCGCTTGGGCGACAGGCACACCCAGTCGAAGCAACCGCTGAAAGGATGCGTCCCCGAGGTCTCCAGAAAGATCTGCAGCCCCTTGTCGTGCAGGGTTTCGGTCAAGACGCCCAGCGGATAGAGCAGCGGTTCGCCGCCCGTGATGACGATCGCCTGCGCCGGACACGCCAAGGCGCGGTCGATGACCGTCTGCACGTCGGTCGGCGGATAGAGTTTCGGATTCCACGTATACTTGGCGTCGCACCAGCGGCACCCCACGTCGCATCCGCCCAGGCGGATGAAATAGGCAGGTTTCCCCGCGTGGAATCCTTCGCCCTGAATGGTATAGAAATCCTCGACGAGAGGCAGCAGGCGTCCTCCGTCCAGCAGTTCGGTATCTGTGGTGAAAGCCATTATTCGGTGACCACGTAAATATCTTTCAGACTGCGGCCCAGCTGGTCGTAATCCAGTCCGTAGCCGACGATGAATTCATTGCCGATCTCCATCGCGCGGTACTTGATCGGAATCTGCTTGCGGTAAGAACCCGGCTTGAAAAAAAGCGTGCAGACTTCGAGACTCGCAGGTTTCTGCGCCTTGAGGTCGCAGACCATGTATTCGATGCTCTCGCCCGTATCGACGATATCCTCAACCACGATCACGTGGCGGCCCTCGATGCTGTTGTTCAGCCCGATAAGGCTCTTGACGCAGCCCGACGAACAAGTGCCGTCGTACGACGCCAGCTTCACGAACGACAGTTCGTTGTTGAACTCGATTTTCTTAATCAGATCGCTCATAAACATGAACGAGCCGTTCAGCACGCCGACGAACAGCGGCGTCTCCCTGTCGCCGTAATCCTTGTTTATGCGCTGGGCAACGGCCGACACTGCCTCGTCGATTTTCTCGGCGGGAATCATGATTTTGAACTTTTTGTCGTGAAGTTTTATAATATCCTTCATTTCGATTCCGGGTTTTATTGTTATTTTTGCAAAATTAATTAATTGCACGCAAGAAACGAACGTTTCAGCCGAAAATAATCGCAAAAACATGAAACTTTCCGAATGGTTCAAAGCCCGGTCCGGGCAGGAGCTGATGATGATCGCCGTCGTGGCGATGCTGCTTATCATGATCGCTACGCGCTGGGCCTACATCTCCCGCACGGCCAAAGAGTCGATCCGCCAGCGGTTCGTGCCGCCCGCCGGGCAGGCAGACAGCCTGCAAACGAAATAAAAAAGGGAAGTTGCCAGGCAACTTCCCTTTTTTCGTGTCCGGAACAGCTCGAGGCAATTCCGAAGTCCGGCAAATTTTCGTATCCGGAACTGCGGCAGCCGTCCCGTGCATGAAAGGCCGCCGGCAATCCCGCGGATCTCAATAGCGGCAAAACATCCGCCGCCCGCCCGGACCGGCCGCTTTTCTTGCGCAAACCGCAGCTGCTTTGGGTCCTTACACCAGTCCCGAAAATCCCATGAAGGCCATGGCGAGGATGCCGGCCGTAATCAGCGCGATGGGCACCCCCTTGAAGGCCTTGGGAACGTCCTCGAAATCGAGACGTTCGCGGATACCGGCGAAGAGTACCAGCGCCAGAGCGAAGCCCAGCGCCGTAGCCACCGAGTAGGTGACGCTCTGCAGGAGGTTGAACTCCTTCTGGATCATCAGGATCGCCACGCCCAGCACGGCGCAGTTGGTCGTGATGAGCGGAAGGAAAATACCCAGCGCCTGATAGAGCGAGGGCGAAAGTTTCTTAAGCATGATCTCGACCATCTGCACCAACGCCGCGATCACGAGGATAAAGACGATGGTCTGCAT
>CAKVKI010000392.1 GCA_934754975.1 uncultured Alistipes sp.
GAACTGCACCCCGATCCGAAGGGCGACGCCACGGCGTCCGCCGCATTGTTGTCGAACGTCGCCCACGTCACCAATCCCGCCAGCGCATCGGGAGCCGCAAAAAAGAGGACCCCCTCCGCCCCGTCGAACGTCTCCGCAGCATCCGCCCGCACGAATTCGAGCCACGCTTTCGGCGCGGGACGCAGATCGAGGGTGGCGATGAACTCCAGCACCATTTCGGGCGTCCGCTTATAGCGCTCCTTGAGCGACACGAACTGCGGAACGAATTCGGGCATCGGACTGAATCCGGTGTAGAACTTGCCGCCCCCGCAGCCGATATTTCCGGCGTTCAGGCTCACGGGCTGTCCCCGGCGCGCTTCGGCCAGCGCCTTGAAGAAACAACCTCCGACCTTTTCGACCGGGCGCAGCGGCCGGTCCGTATAGCGGAACAGCAGGGGCAGTTCGGGCCGTTCGCCGAAAGCCTCCCTGTAAGCGGCGATAAATTCGTTCACATCCATATCCTTTAATCGTTAGTGACAACGTAATCCATAAAAACATCGTGCGGCTCGACGGGCAGTTCCCCGACCAGCTGATGCGCGTAGCAGACTCCGGCTTTTGCGGCCCGGAAGCCGGGCTGCGACAGGAATTTGTCGTAATAACCCCTGCCGCGGCCCATACGCGCGCCGGCGGCGGTAAAAGCCACTCCCGGAACGACGATGAAGTCGATGTCCGCCGGATCGCACGGCCGCTTTGCGGCCGACGGCTCGGCGATTCCGAAAGCGCCCGGACAAAGTTCCCCGGGCGCATAGTCGTAAAACCGCATCACATCGCCCTCGACCCGGGGCACCACGATGCGCTTTGCGGCACACCACCGCGCCAAGGCCGCTCCGGTCTCCGGTTCATCGGGCAAAGCGCAGAAAAACGCCGTACAGCGGGCCGCCGAAAATCCGGGCAGATTCTCCACCCGTCCGAAGATCAGTTCCGACGCCGCGGCACGCTCTTCGGAAGAGAGCGAGAGGTTCCGTTTTTTCATCGCAGCGCGCAGTTCTTTTTTGGTCATAAAATCCCACCGTTTCGGCCTAAAATTCCCGACTGTTTTTATTGTTATTCCGCAAACAATGGCTATCTTTGCGTCCGGGAACACAAAACTTTAACAAATATAAACAAATTTAAATCATTATGAGCTGTTTTTTATCTAATTCCTCGCTTGGCAAGAAGTTAGTAATGAGCGTAACGGGGTGCTTCCTCGTACTCTTCATCCTCTTCCACATGTCCATGAACATTGTGGCGATCATCTCGCCCGAGGCTTACAACATGATCTGCGCGTTCCTGGGTGCCAACTGGTACGCCCTGGCCGGTACCGCAGTGCTGGCTGCAGGCGTCGTCGTACACTTCCTCTATGCAGTCATCCTGACCCTGGAAAACCTCAAGGCGCGCGGCAGTGAGCGTTACGCCGTGACGGTGGTCGAACCGGGCGTATCGTGGGCATCGAAAAACATGCTCGTACTGGGCTTTATCATCCTGGGCGGACTGGCGCTCCACCTCTTCAACTTCTGGGCTAAAATGCAGCTCGTGGAGATCATGGGCGGCCACGAGAACTCGCTGGGACTCCACCCGGCAGACGGCGCTTCGCTGATTGCCTACACCTTCTCGCAGTGGTATTATGTGGTGATCTACCTCGTGTGGTTCTTCGCCCTCTGGTTCCACCTTACGCACGGCGTATGGTCGATGTTCCAGACCGTGGGATGGGCCAACGATACGTGGTATCCCCGCCTGAAATGCATCGCCAACATCGCGGCGACGGTCATCTTCCTCGGCTTTGCCGCCGTGGTGGTGATTTACTTCATCAAGAGTGTTTGCCCCTGCTGCGCAGGCGCCTGCTAACCGATTATCCAGAACAATAAACACACAACAGATATGGCTTTTAAATTAGATGCTAAAATTCCTGCCGGCGCTCTCGCAGAAAAGTGGAGCAACCATAAGGCAGCTATCAAGGTCGTAAGCCCCGCCAACAAGCGCAAGCTCGACATCATCATCGTCGGAACGGGTCTGGGCGGTGCATCCGCAGCCGCTTCGCTCGGCGAACTGGGATACAACGTAAAAGTATTCTGCATCCAGGATTCGCCCCGCCGCGCCCACTCGATCGCCGCGCAGGGCGGTATCAACGCAGCGAAAAACTACCAGAACGACAACGACTCGGTATACCGTCTGTTCTACGACACGATCAAGGGCGGCGACTACCGTTCGCGCGAAGCCAACGTTTACCGCATGTCCGAAGTCGCCAACCTGATCATCGACCAGTGCGTGGGACAAGGCGTGCCTTTCGCCCGCGAATACGGCGGTCTGCTGGCCAACCGTTCGTTCGGCGGCGCACAGGTGTCGCGTACGTTCTATGCCCGCGGCCAGACGGGTCAGCAGCTCCTGCTGGGCGCTTATTCGGTACTCAAC
>CAKVKI010000393.1 GCA_934754975.1 uncultured Alistipes sp.
GCTTCACGACGCTGCTGACCGTCTATTTCTTCGTGGCGCTGATCATTCCCAACTGCGTGCTGGCCAACACCGAACCCTACTCCGGCTGGACGGTCGAGGCGCTGATCCTGATGCCGCTGGGCTTCTACATGATGTGGAGCGTGGCGCTGAGCCGTTCGGGCGTGATGATCTGGCTGGCGTTTCCCTTTATTTTCCTCTGCGCGTTCCAGATCGTGCTGCTCTACCTGTTCGGCAATTCGATCATCGCCACGGATATGTTCACCAACCTGGTGACGACCAATCCCGGTGAAGCGGGCGAACTGCTGAGCAACATCTACCCTTCGGTCATTCTGGTCTGCGTGATGTATCTGCCGCTGTTGTGGTTCGCGGCGCGCGAAATCGGTCACAAACGCTATATTTCGCGTACGACGCGCATGAATGTCGGGCTTTCGGGCGCTGCGCTCATGGCGCTGGGCATGCTGGCCCTGTGGCCGGCCTATCATGTGAGCGAACAGCGGCATGTGCTGCGCGACGAGATCTTCCCGCTCAACGTGGCCTACAACGTCTACCTGAGCGCTTCGGAATTCCGCAAAGCCTACAACTTCGACAAGACCTCGGCGGATTTCACCTACGGGGCCAAACGCGAAGCCGAAGCGCCCGGACGTGAAATCTATGTATATATTATAGGTGAAGCGTCGCGCGCCATGAGCTGGGAACTTTACGGCTACGAGCGGGAGACCAATCCCCGGCTTTCGCAGGTGAGCGACCTGGTGCTTTTCCACAACATGCTGACCCAAAGCAATACCACGCACAAGAGCGTTCCGCTGATCCTCTCCTCCGTTTCGACCGAGGAACACGAACAGCTCTACCGCCGCAAAGGGCTTCCGGCCCTCTTCAACGAAGCGGGATTCGAGACGTGGTTCATCTCCAATCAGTCGCCGCAGGGCGCCATGATCGACAAGCTGGCCCGCGACGCCGACCACCTGATCTACATCCGCTCGCCGCGCCACGACATGCAGCTGCTGGACGAAATGCGCCGTATCGTCGAGACCAATCCGGCGAAGAAGATGCTTTTCATCCTCCACTGTTACGGCTCCCACTTCAGCTACCACCAGCGTTATCCGCGCGAATTCGCCCGCTTCAAACCCGACGACGACGTGGCGATCTCGCGGGAACATGCGCACACGCTCCGCAACGCTTACGACAACTCGATCTATTACACGGATCATTTCCTGTCCGAGTTGATCGGCTTCCTGCGCGGACAGCGGCAGACGGCCTCGGCGCTGCTCTACTGCGCCGACCACGGCGAAGATATTCTGGACGACGACCGCGAACGCTTCCTGCACGCCTCGCCCACGACGACCGCCTATCAGCTCTATGTAGCTTCGCTGGCGTGGTTCTCCGAAACTTACAGACAGAACTTCCCCGCCAAAGTCGCAGCGGCTCAGAGCAACGAGACGGCTCCGGCCACAACCCATGCCCTGTTCCACACCATGGCCGACATGGCTTCGATCCGGGGACGCTTCATCGACCCGACGGTATCGCTCGTGAACGCGGATTACGACCGGAAACGGCCCCGCCGTTACCTGAACGACCACAACGAAGCCGTTCCTTTCCTGAAGACCGGCCTGGAGCGGGAGGATATGGAAGTTTTCGCCCGTTTCGGAATCGAACCGTAAAGGCCCCATCCCCGTATAAATCAACAAAGGCTGCCCCCTTGGGACAGCCTTTGTTGCGTCATTGCGTCAGTGATTATTTCGCAGCGTCTACGGAAACCTTGCGGAAATCCTTCATCAGCTTCGAAATTTCGAGAGCGGACTTGCGGGCGCGCGTACCGGCGGCCTTGTTGCCTTTCTCTACCTGTGCTGCTGCGTTTGCTGCGAATACTTCGTACTCTGCATTGATCTTTGCTACTAATTCTTTCATAACTTTTTTTATTAATTGGGTTTGTTATCAACGCAAAGATATAAAAATTATCTAAACATCATCATTTATTGCCAAAAAAATCAACGTTTTTTAGTATAAAACACCCTTTTCAACTACCTGTCGCCCGGTTCGCGGTACGTTTTTTGTCCTCGTACGACCGTAAAACATTCCGGTATGAACAGACTTTTAATCGTGGCGGGGCTCGTTTCCGCGCTACTGCCCGCCGGGTGCGGCAGACACAAGCCGAAACCCGCAATGCCGCCCTTGCCGGTCGAAACGACCCGCGCCGTAACGGACAGCGTTCCCAACCGCATGAGCTTCATCGGTTATCTTTCGAGTAATTTCGACGCCGTGATCCAACCCCGGGTCAACGGGTTCCTGTTATCCAAGCAGTTTTCGAACGGCATGCCCGTAAAACGCGGACAGCTGCTTTTCACGATCGACCCCGACCAGCTTTCGACCACGATGCTCGCCGCCGAAGCCGCGCTCCAGTCGGCCAAAGCGCAGGCGCTGGAG
>CAKVKI010000394.1 GCA_934754975.1 uncultured Alistipes sp.
GTCATAGGCCGACCGGGCCTGCGCATAGCGGGTTTGGGAGGCTTCGAACTCCTGCTGCGAAACGGCCTCGTGTTCCAGCAGCCGCTGCATGCGCTGCAGCTGCGAACGGGCCTCGTCGAAAGCGGAACGGTCGGCGGATACCTGCAGTTCGATGTCCCGGGGATCGAGTTCGGCCAGCAACGCCCCTTTTTTCACGCTCTCGCCCTGCGACACCGGAACGTCCAGCACCTGTCCGGGGAGTTTGAAAGCAAGGTTTACGGCGTCGTCGGGCGTAGCCATGCCCGCAAAATCCTTGTCGATGACCCCGGCGCCCGACGCCGTGGTGACTTTCACCGGACGGACCGTCTCGGGCGCAGTCTGACGGCGGCCGCAGCCGCACAGCGCGAGAAGGATGAATAAAGTTTGGAAAGTTCGCATAATAAGAAAGTTGACTCCGTTTCCGGGGTCAACTTTCATACCACTCGCCGCAAAAAGTCCCTATGGACGAATATCGCGACAATTCTTTTTAGCGCGGATCACGCCGTCTTCGAGCAGCACCATGCCGTTGTTGGCGCGGAGCATAGTCTTCATGGTCGAAGCGTCTATGTTATAACAGCGTACCTCGTCCGATCCGAAATCGTGGCAGGTGACGCCGTACAGCGGCTGGGGCGTGAGGCAGACGATGCGCGCGCCTTCGGTCTGCGCACGCTGTATGAGTTTGGCGAACCGCTTGGCGCAGGCGCGCGGCAGGCGGTCGAACGAGGTGACGCAAAGCATATACACGCGTCCGGGAGCCGTCAGTATCTCCTCCGTGGCGTCCCCCTCGGCATCGCGCAGGGCGAATTCGCTCATAAGCGGGCGTATGGCGGGCATCTCCTCGGTGGTCCGGGTATCGACCCACTCCCACTTCCCGGCATCCTGCCACGCGGTGTCTTCGAGCGAAAATTCGCGCAGTTTGCCCGTTTCGAGATTGCGGTAAACGAGTACTGTTTCCGTCTCGCCGGGTTCGACGACCGGAGCGTGCATGCCCTCCCAGATATTGACTCCGACCTTATAAGGCAGGAAGTCGATCAGCGGCAGGTGACGGTAGCAATAGTATCCCAGATACATCGAAAGGAAGAAAAAGGTGACCGTCAGCACGATTTCCAGCGCGTTGAAAGCAAAAATCTTGTCGGGACGGTAGCGCCACCAAACCACGAAGGCCATGGGCAGCAGGGCCAGATTCTTGAAGAAAGTCTGCCACGGCGTCAGTTTCAACGCCTCGCCGAAACAGCCGCAGTCCTCGACGGGAATCAGCGTGGCGCTCAGCAGCGTCAGCGCCGTGAAGAAAAGCATCGACAGCACGGCAAAAATCGAAATCAGGCGGATGCGGACCTTGAACAGGAGCATGCACCCCATCATCATCTCGGCGCCGCACAGCCAGATCGAAAAAGCCATGCTCGCGGACTGCAGACACTCGACGCCGTAGATCGAAAGATACTCGTTGACCTTCATCGCCGTGCCCCACGGGTCGATAACTTTCGTAAAACCCGAAAGGATAAACGTGCAGGCGAGGATCAGCCGGCAAATGTTGGCGATCAGTTTAAATACCCGGGTTTTACGCATCTGCTTCAAGTATTGGGGTGAGTTCCGCACGGATTTTGGCAAAGATGCCTTCGGGCGACTCCATCGCCCCCGAAGCGTCGCTGCAATCGACGACCCGCAGCGACGGATCCTTGGCCGCCGAAGCGAGGTAGACGCTGCGCACGTCCTGCTGCAGTTTCAGCGACGCTTCGTGAATATCCTGTGCGCCCTGCAGGTAATCGCGGTCGTCGCCTTCGCGTGCTTCTGAAAGCTTGCGCTCGGTGAAGGCAAACGGTACGTCGAGGAACAGCGAGAGGTCGGGACGGGGAAGCGCGTGATGTCCGAATTCGAGATTCACGATCCAGTCGGCCAGCCGGTCGCGCTGCTCTCCGGCAGGAAGTTTGGCGCACTGGAAGCCCACGTTCGAGTAGACGTAACGGTCCAGAATCACTGCTTTTCCTTCGGCGAGCCACTGCCGTATCTGCGGCGCGGCGTCGGCGCGGTCGCCCGCGAAGATCAGCGCCACGAGGTAGGGATCGACCTCCTGCACGCCGCCGAATTCGCCGCGCAGGAACCGGGCGATCAATTCGCCGTAAACGGGTGAATCGAAGCGCGGGAAATGCACATACTCGCTCTCGACGCCCCTGTCGGCAAACAGCTGGCGGAGCATCCGGATTTGGGTCGATTTGCCCGCTCCGTCCAATCCTTCGAGTACTATGAACATAGAGGTTTCCTGTTTTTATTTCTGTTTGTGGTAGTTTTCCCTTCTCATCGCAGCATCCGCACAGCCCGCTCGACCCCGGCGGCCAGCGCATCGGCTTCGGCCAGTGTGTTATAGAGCGCGAACGAAGCGCGGCACATGCC
>CAKVKI010000395.1 GCA_934754975.1 uncultured Alistipes sp.
GAACAGGAAGATACTGCTGGCCAATACGAGGTTGTCGAATTTCGACAGGTCGGGGAAGAAGCCCTGCGACATGTCCATATGGTTGTGGCCTCCGGTCGAAATGTAGATGATGCCCAGAAGGATCAGCAGGCCTGCGGGAATGATCGTACCGATCATACCGCCCCATTTACTGATCTTTCCGACCCATCCCAGTCCTTTGAGCGCGATGAACGTGGCGATCCAGTAGATGGCCAGCACCATGCAGAGCGTGAAGACCTTGTTCGAGGCCAGCGCTGCGTCGTGCGTGTCGTTCATGCCGATAAAGGCGATCGACACGGCGCCGAACGTCAGCACGGTAGGGTACCAGATCGTCGATTCGATCCATTGCAGCCAGATGGCCAGGAATCCCGTACGCGCGCCGTAAGCCTCGCCGACCCAGCGGAATACACCGCCCTGTTTGGTGGAGAACATCGCGGCCAGCTCCGCGGCGACCATGGCCGTCGGGATGAGGAACACGATGGCGGCAAACAGATAGTAGAATGCCGACGAAAGTCCGTAGACGGCCTCTGCGGGCAGGCCGCGCAGACTCACTACGGCAGTCACGTTCATAATTGCGAGCGTCATGACACTCAATTTGAACCCTGTACTTGTGGTAGTTTTCTTTACATCCATAATTCAATGAAATTGAGAATTGGTTTTAACGGACGGAAGTGTTGCAACTACCGTGCAAATCTGCCGGACGGCCCGATTTCGCAGGGGCGATAGTGGGATTGTTGCCGAAAAAAACTATATTTGCACATAAAACATTACTTCTATGTTCCGTACCGTTCTCATTTTGCTGGCGGCCCTCTGCGCCGTCTCGTGCGGCGGCCGCCGTTCGTCGCAGCAACAGCAGCAGACTCCCTCCGCGTCGCAGATGCGGGTTTTCTTGCCGGCCATCGCGCCTTCGAGTCTCTCCGACGACGGGAAGCGCGACTACCTGCGCTGGCACTATTGGGACCGCTTCGACTTTGCCGACACCCTGTTTGTGCGTGAGGTCGATACGGCGCAGATGATCGAAGCCTATGTCCGCTGGATCGCGCTGATCTCCGACCGGCCGGCCGACGGCGCGCCGATGGATTCGCTCATGCGCCGCGCTTCGGCGTCGCGCCCGATGCTAGATTACTTCACGATGCTGGCCGAACAGGTGATCCACGACCCCAATTCGCCGCTGCGCAACGACGAATTCTATATTCCCGTCCTGCAGGCCGTGCTGGCGAGTCCTTATTACGACGAGTACGAACGCATCGGCCCGGCTTACGACCTCAATATGGCGATGCAGAACCGCATCGGCGAACGCGCCAACGATTTCCGCTATACGCTTGCTTCGGGCGCTTCGGGAACCCTCTACGGCGTGAAAGCCGAGTACGTTCTGCTGTTCATCAACAACCCCGGCTGTCCGATGTGCAAACAACTGCGCGAGCAGATCAGCGGCTCCCCGATGCTCTCCGAAATGATCGAACGGGGACGGCTGAAGGTCGTCGCGCTTTACCCCGACGAGGACCTCACCGAATGGCGCGAATACCGCGACCATATTCCGCCGAGCTGGATCAACGGCTACGATGCGGGGTGTGTCGTCCGTGAGAAGAGCCTGTACGACCTTCACGCGATTCCGGCGCTTTACCTGCTCGACCGTGACAAACGCGTGCTGGTGAAGGATTCGACCGATGTGCCTTATATCGAGGAGGTGATCGACCGCAGGGGATAACAGCGGCTGTTCCTCGGGGACGGCGGCCTGTTTTTCCGCCTGCTCTCCGCCTGTTTCCGGGCCGGCTTCGTTTTTCCGAATCCGCTCTGTCCGCGGATTTGCACTATAAGCTCGGCTTATCGTCCTATAAAAAAAGACAATCGCTTTTATATGCGAACTTCGCCCGCAATCGTTACCTTTGCACTACACAAACAGAAAACTAACAATAAACATTATTCCGATTATGGCAAAGAAATGGCGTTGTACCGTATGCGGTTACATCCACGAAGGTCCCGAGGCACCCGACCAGTGCCCGATGTGCAAAGTAGGCAAAGAGAAATTCGTCGAGGTCGTTGAACAGGAGGGAGACCTCGAATTCGTGACCGAACATATAATCGGCGACGGCAAAGGCGCAAGCAAGGAACTCTGGGAGGGCTTGCAGAACCATTTCATGGGCGAATGCACCGAAGTGGGCATGTACCTGGCCATGAGCCGTCAGGCCGACCGCGAGGGTTATCCCGAGATCGCCGAGGCTTACAAGCGTTACGCATGGGAAGAGGCCGAACACGCTTCGAAATTCGCCGAACTGATCGGCGAAGTTGTCTGGGACACCAAGACCAACCTCGAAAAGCGCATGAACGCCGAGTGCGGCGCCTGCGAAGACAAGATG
>CAKVKI010000396.1 GCA_934754975.1 uncultured Alistipes sp.
GGCAAGAACCCGTTCGTAATGGACTCGAAGGAACCCGATTGGTCGAAGTTCCGCGACTTCCTGATGAAGGAGGTGCGTTACACGTCGCTCAAGAAGTCGTTCCCGGCCGAGGCCGACGAGTTGTTCGCCGCTGCCGAGGAGAACGCCAAGTGGCGTTACAACGGCTACCAGCGTTTTGCCAAGATGGAGTACTAGTTATATAAATAGGTATGCGAAAGACCGCGGCATTGTGCCGCGGTCTTTTTTTTATTTCTTCGTTTGTCGTTTCCCTTTGTGTTATCCGAACAGGATGCGAAAAGAAATGAATTGATCGGATATATTTGCTTATTAATTATATTGACATTGCTTTTTATTGCTTATTTCGTATCTATTATCTATATTTGTTTCGTAATCACCTTAAAACTACTCCGAAATGAAAAAACTATCCGTATCTCTATTGACGGCCGTACTCTGTTGCTGGTGTGCGACGGCGTTCGGCTGGGGAAAAGTCGGCCACGATGCGATCGCTTACATCGCCGAATGCAACCTGACGCCCAAAGCGAAGAAAAACATCGAAAAGTATCTCGGCGGCCGTTCGATCGTCTATTATGCGTCGTGGATGGATCAGGTCCGTCACACGCCGGCCTATAAACACACCACCACATGGCATACCAACAACGTCGATGCCGAGGGGAATTACGTGCCCGATCCCAAAGGCGACGCGATGACTTTTCTGGACGACTGTATTGCGAAAGTCAAGGATTACCGCAATCAAAACGACTCGACGGTGACGGTCTCGATCCGCTTCATCGTACACCTCGTCGGCGACATGCACTGCCCGGGACACGTGAAATATCCGTGGTACAAAAGTTTCAAATTTACGCTCAGCGGCAAAGAGTACGGCCTGCACAATTATTGGGACGAGTGGGCGCTTACGCTGAGCAACAAGTGGTATTATCTGGAATACGGGCACCAGCTCGACCGTTGTTCGAAGCGGGAAAAGCGCGATATCGCCAAAGGCACGCCCCGCGACTGGCTGGCCGACAGCGCCCGTGACTGCCGTGTGATTTACGACTGGACCAAGGCCGGTCAGACGCTCTCTTACGAGGAGTCGCGCGACTTCATTATCTTCTCGCATGAATTTGCCGAAGAGCAGGTGCTGAAAGCCGGATACAGATTGGCGGCGCTGCTGAATGAGCTGTTCGGATAAAACGGTCCCGGCCGCACTTTGTATGGCCGTAACGGGCGCTGGTATTTGGCGCCTGTTTCCAGCCTTGACGGCGTGTCGCGCGGCGGGGAATAGCGTCTCGTTTTTGGGGCGCAATTTTCCTGCGGCGCCCTGAGAATCCGTCCTGAGAATCCGTTCTGAAGATCCGTCCTGAAGATCCGTTCTGAGGATCCGTTCTGAGGATCCGTCCCGGACGGCGAAACGGCTTCGGCCGCGGCATCGGCGCCGCGGCCTTTTTTGTGTTCCGGCGATTGGCTTCGTGATGAAAAAACGGCTGTTCGTTTTTGAAATCCCCCCCCCGAGTGAATTTATTTGTTCATTATGAACGGAGTAGATAGTTTTGCACCACACTTGAATTCAAATTATCTGCTTATGAAAAATTTCTTGTACAAAATTGCGTCTGCGCTCATAGTTTGCGCCGCTGTACTCTCGTTCACGGCTTGCGGCGACGACACCAAGTCGGGCGACGGTCCTGTTACCGGCACCCTGACCGCCGAAACCACCGCTCTTAAGTTCACCAGCGGCGCCTATTCCAAAGTATTCGAAATCTCCACCGACGGTACCGTCGGCGCTATTCAGGCCGATGTGACCTACAAAGGCGCCGAGACCGGATGGATTACCGCAGCGGTCAAGGACGGCGACGTGCTGGTGACCGTAGCCAAAAATACGGGCAATGCGCGTACGGCCGATATCGTCCTGAGCGCGAAAGGTGCCGAGCCTGTTTCGGTCGCCGTAAGCCAGAAAGCCGTATTCTCGTCGGAAATTATCGGCAAATACACGCCGAATATGCCCGATCCCGAAAATCCGATCGCCGAGTTCTTCATTACTCCCACTTACGCCGAAGGTGAAGAGCCGTTGGTCGATGTGTCTTTTATGTTCGGCGAAGGAGCTGAATGGCCTATTTCAGTAGTGACGGGCCTGGCTAATCAGATGGTCGGCATGCTCTATGGCGGCGGCCTGAAGTATTTCGATTTCAAGGACGACGGTACGATCGGCGCCGGTTACTGCGATCTGCTCGGATTCGATATGTCGACGGGTCCCACATTCGGTCCCATGGTCGATTTCCCCAATGCCGAAACGCTCGAAGAGCTTCCCATAGATGCGATCACCTACTATACCG
>CAKVKI010000397.1 GCA_934754975.1 uncultured Alistipes sp.
ACAAAGCCTGCGCGCTGATCACCGACGGCCGCTTCTCGGGCGGCACCTCGGGGCTCTCGATCGGCCACGTCTCGCCCGAAGCCGCGTCCGGGGGCGAAATCGCCATCGTCCGCACGGGCGACGAAATCGAGATCGACATCCCGCAACGCTCGATACGCCTGCTGGTCGACGACGCCGAAATCGCCGCGCGGATGGCCGCGCAGGAACATTTCCGCCCCGCCGCACGCGACCGTAAAGTCCCCGCGTCGCTGCGCGCCTACGCCAAACTGGTCAGTTCGGCCGACAAGGGAGCCGTACGCATCGTCGATGAAGAATAAGTAAAACAGCAACAACTATGGATACGACGCAAACAAACAAAGCCGAACCGCAGCCCGGGCCACCCGTCACGGGAGCGCAGGCCCTGATCGAATCGTTCCTGCGCGAGGGCGTCGATACGATTTTCGGCTACCCCGGCGGGGCGATCATCCCCGTTTACGACGCGCTTTACGACTACCGCGACCGCCTGCGCCACATCCTCGTCCGCCACGAACAGGGCGCCGTACACGCCGCGCAGGGCTACGCCCGCGTCAGCGGCCGCGTCGGAGTCTGCCTGGTCACCTCCGGACCCGGCGCCACCAACACCGTGACGGGACTCGCCGACGCGCTGATGGACTCCACGCCGCTGGTACTCATAACCGGACAGGTCGGCTCGTCGCTGCTGGGGACCGACGCTTTTCAGGAGACCAATTTCGTAGGCATCACGCAGGCCGTCACCAAGTGGAACTGCCAGGTCAAGCGGCCCGAAGAGATTCCCGGAGCCATCGCCAAGGCGTTCTACATCGCCCGCTCGGGCCGTCCCGGCCCCGTGGTCGTGGACATCACTAAGGACGCCCAGTGCGGAACGGCCCCGTTCAGCTACGAGAAAGTGGCTTCGATCCGCAGTTACGTCCCCGCATCGGTTCCCTCCGAAGAGCGCATCGACGAAGCGGCAAAGCTGATCGACGCCGCACAGCGGCCGCTGGTGATGATCGGACAGGGGGTGATCCTGAGCGGCGGCGAAGCGGAACTGCACGCCTTCCTCGACAAAAGCGGCATGCCCGCGGCATCGACCCTGCTGGGTCTCTCGGCCCTGCCGACCGACTCGCCGCAGTACGTCGGCATGCTGGGCATGCACGGTAACTACGGTCCCAACATCAAAAACCGGGACTGCGACCTGCTCATTGCCGTGGGCATGCGCTTCGACGACCGCGTGACGGGCAATCCGGGCTGTTTCGGGGCGAACGCCAAGATCATCCACCTCGAAATCGACCCCGCGGAGATCGACAAGATCGTCCCGGCCGACGTGCCGCTGGTCGGCGACGTAAAACAGACCCTTCCGCTGCTCACCCGGCGCATACGGGCCCGCAGCCACCGGGCATGGATCGACGAGTTCCGCGCCTGCGACAAAATCGAATACGAAAAGGTGATCCGCCGGGCGGTCCATCCCGCCGAAGGCCGTATCCGCATGGGCGAAGCGGTCGCCGCCGTAGCCCGCGCCTATGACAACGACGCGGTGCTGGTGACCGACGTGGGCCAGCAGCAGATGTTCGCGGCCCGTTATTTCGGGTTCCGCCGCAGCCGGAGCATGGTGACTTCGGGCGGGCTGGGGACGATGGGTTTCGGGCTTCCCGCGGCCATCGGGGCCAAACTGGGCGCCCCGGACCGCGAAGTGTGCCTTTTCGCGGGCGACGGCGGCCTGCAGATGACCATTCAGGAGATGGGCACGATCTTCCAGTCGCAGGTGGCCGTGAAGATCGTCCTGCTGAACAACTCGTTCCTGGGCATGGTCCGCCAGTGGCAGGAGCTTTTCTACGACCGCCGCTATTCGTTCACCGAGCTGACAAACCCCGATTTCGGACTGATCGCCCGCGGCAACGGCATCGCCTACCGCTGTGTCGAGCGGCGCGAGGAACTCTCCGAGGCCATCGCCGAGATGCAGGCCTGCCGGGGCGCATACCTGCTCGAAGTGCGCGTCGAGGGCGAAGACAACGTATTTCCCATGGTCCCGGCCGGCGCGCCCGTCGCGGCGATCCGGCTGGAGTAAAAACCAAGCGAGCAATGGAAGAACAGGAATATATCATCACCGTATTTTCGGAAAACAAGGTGGGTCTGCTGAACCAGATCACCACGGTTTTCACCAGCCGCGACGTCAATATCGAGAGCCTCACGACCTCCGAGTCGGCGCTGGCGGGCATCCATAAATTCACGATCGTCGTCCGCACCGAACCGGAACGGGTCGAAAAACTGGTGCGGCAGGTCGAAAAGAAGATCGACGTGCTGAAAACCTTCGTCTACACCTCCGACG
>CAKVKI010000398.1 GCA_934754975.1 uncultured Alistipes sp.
GCGGTTGCATGCCTTCGGGCGGAGCCGCTGAGACTCTGCAAAATGAGCTGTTCGTGTGAAAAAGCGTAAAATTCGTTGAATATATTTCCGGGAATAGCAAAAAACGACTATATTTACATATATTTCGACCAAAGCGGGAATACCCGTCTCTCGTATTGTTGATGCGGGAGCCCGGGGGCCTCTGTTTCCGCAATATACTGATAACTGCTCTCCTCGGGGCCGGAGACAATTTTATATTGACTATGAAGAAAATTTTACTGTGTCTGCTTGCCCTTGCGGCCGGTCTGACTGCTTTCGGACAGAACGAAAGCTCGTTCGGCGTTCGTGCCGGTCTCAATGTGACGAATCTCCATCTCAGCGAAGGGGGCCTGAGCGCGTCGCTGGACTCGCGCGCCTCTTATCATGTGGGTTTTGCCTATCAGCAGCCGATGCTGCGGGTGCTTCCCCTCTATTTCGAAACGGGACTTTACCTCTCCGGACGCGGGGCTTCGGTGAAGGCTAGTGATCTGGATCTGGGCGTGGACGGAAAGGCCAAGTTCAATATGCTTTACCTGCAGGTTCCGGCTATGGTAAGCTGGCATTTCAATATTAAAAGCGTCTCTATTCAGCCTGCCGCCGGCGTCTATTACGGATTCGGTATCCACGGCAAGCTCAAGGGCGATGCCGCGAAAGTCGATCTGTTCAAGGAAATTTCGGTTCCCGTTGAGGACGGTTCCGTCGAGGGCCAGATGTTCAAACGCTCCGATTTCGGACTGCGCTTCGGCGTAGGCGTTACCGTCATGAAGCATTACTACGCGGGTGTCGGCTATGATCTCGGTCTGCTCAATATCGCCAAGGAGTCGGGCGAGGGCAAGATAAAGAACGGCAGTTTCTTCATTTCGTTGGGTTACAACTTCTAGTGCCGATCCATAAGTAAACGGTGCGCATGTCCTGTCGGATGTGCGCACCGTTCGTGTTGTTTTGTCCGTTTTTTGCTATCTTTGCCGAAGATAAACTTCGGCTTGGGCCGGCAGCGTCTCGGCAGAGCCGATTTTCGGCCCTATGTCCGATTTACGCTGTCTTTGCACGGCCGGCGCTCTCCGGCGGAATCCGGTTTGTCCGCTTTTTCGGGGCAGCGCATTGTTTTTGCAGGAAATTCCAAACCCGAACGATATGAAAAATTTATTTACGTTTACATCTATGACTGTTACCGCTCTTGCACTGACCTCGTGCGGCAGGGCTTCCCGAAGCGAAACCCCGTGGATCGTCGATCGTTTCGACGACATCAAGGTCATCCGTTACGAAGTTCCCGGCTTCGAGCAGCTTCCGCTGGAGGAGAAGGAGCTGATCTATTACCTGGCCGAAGCGACCAAGTGCGGCCGCGACATCCTGTTCGACCAGAATTTCAAATACAACCTCGCCGTGCGCCGTACGCTCGAAACGGTGTATGAGAATTACAAGGGCGACCGCACGACGGCTGAGTGGAAAGCGCTGGAGAAATACCTGAAGAAGGTCTGGTTCGCCAACGGCATCCATCACCACTATTCGAACGACAAGTTCGTGCCCGAATTCACCGAAGGTTACCTGCTCGACGTGATCGAGACCATTCCCGAAGACAAGTTCGGCGAGCTGAACCCACTGCGCGGCGAGGTCTGCAAAGCCATTTTCGACGCTTCGCTTTACAAGACGCGTCTGAACCAGACCGCCGGCGAGGACCTGATCGCCACCTCGTCGAACAACTATTACGAGGGGGTGACGCAGGCCGAAGTCGAAAAATTCTACGCTGACATGGTGGACCACAACGACCGGGAACCGATCTCCTACGGCCTGAATTCCAAATTGGTCAAGGAAGACGGAATTGTCAAAGAGCGCGTCTGGAAAATCGGCGGCATGTATTCGCCCGCTATCGAGAAGATCGTCTACTGGCTCGAAAAGGCGCAGGCCGTAGCCGCAGAACCGCAGAAGAGCAATATCGCCGCGCTCATCAGCTATTACAAAACGGGCGACCTGCGCGAATTCGACCGTTATAACATCGGCTGGGTGAAAGATACCGTGTCGAACGTCGATTTCGTGAACGGCTTTATCGAGGATTACGGCGATCCGCTGGGACGCAAGGCGTCGTGGGAAGGCATCGTCGATTTTATGGACAAGGAGGCCTGCCACCGCACCGAGGTCATTTCGGAAAACGCGCAGTGGTTCGAGGATCATTCGCCTGTCGATCCCCGCTACCGCAAGGAGAAGGTGAAGGGCGTTTCGGCCAAGGTCATCACCGTGGCGATGCTCGGCGGCGACTGCTACCCCGCCACGCCGATCGGCATCAATCTGCCCAATGC
>CAKVKI010000399.1 GCA_934754975.1 uncultured Alistipes sp.
TGATCGCAGTCGGCGGAAAGCCCCCGCCGGGGCGGGGATTCGGGAGCGGGACGCACCGCGGGCCATGGTTTCAGGCCGCAAATCGCGGATATTGCCGGTATCGCAGGTGTTGCGGACACTGCGGATAGCGCGAAGCGGTCCGGTGGATCGGCATGACATACGGTTCAGCTATTTGTGTTTCACACGGTCGCGCTCTTCGGCCTGCTTGGCCGAATTCCACGATTCGAGACTGCCCGTCAGGTAGCCCGTGATGCGGCGCATGCGCGAGATGTTCTCCGAACCGCACACCGGGCATTTCGAATAGACCACGCCCTTATAGCCGCATTTGCGGCAGGTGTCGATCGGATGGTTGATCGAGCCGTAGCCGATACCCTCGTCCTGCATGACCTTCACGATCTTGAGGATCGCCACGGGGTTCTTCTTCGCCTCGCCGTCCAGTTCGACATAGGTGATATGTCCGCCGCGCGTGATGGCGTGAAACGGCGCTTCGAGACGGATTTTCTCAACGATGGTCACCGGCTCCTGCACGTCTACATGGAACGAATTGACATAATAGTCGCGGTCCGTAACGCCGGGAATGACGCCGTAACGTTTCCGGTCCATACGCGTAAAACGGCCGCTCAGTCCTTCGGCCGGAGTCGCCAGCACCGAGTAATTCAGGCCGTATCTGGCCTTGTACTCCTCCACGACGCGGTTCATCACCGACACGGCGTCATACAACGTCTGCCACGCCTCCTGCGAACGGGCGTGCCCCTCGCCGTAAATCGCCGCCATCGCGTTATGGCCGCCGATGAAGCCGATGCCGAGCGTACCGTGCTTCAGCACGTCGCCAACCGGATCGTTGGGCTGCAAAGCAGCGCCGCCTTTCCATACATCGTTCGACATCATAAAGGGAAACTGCCGTGCGAGAGCCGTGCGCTGAAACTGGTAGCGTTCGTAGAGCTGTTCGGCGATCATCGACGCGGTTTTATGCACCGATTCGAGGAAGATGGCGCGAGCCTCCTTGCGGATGGCGTGTTTATTGCCGTCGGGAATCATGTCCGACGCTTCGTTCATCGCTTCGATGGCCAGACGCGGCAGGTTCATCGACGTAAACGACAGGTTGCCCCGGCCCCACGAACTTTTCTCACCGTGCAGGTTTTCGAATACACGCGTGCGGCACCCCATCGTCGCCACCTCGTAACGGAAGCGATCCGGGTCGTCGATGCGCCATTTTTCGTGGCGGTTGAACGGCGCGTCGAGAAACATGAAGTTGGGAAACAGCGCGACCGAGGTCGTGCGGCACGCTTCGATCAGCAGGTCGAAATTCGGGGTCTTGAATTTCAGCTCTCCGGCCATCGCCTTGTCGAAATCCCGGACTGCGGCGTTGTAATCCTCCTCGCTCCAGGAGATTCCCTCCTTGACCTTGAAAATCTGAATCGGGAAAACCGGCACTTCGCCGTGACCCAGCCCTTCGACCGTGGCCGAAAGCAGCTCGCGGATGACCATGCGGCCCTCGGGCGAATAATCCGTGCCGTAATTCACCGAACTGAAAACCACCTGATTGCCGCCGCGCGAATGCATCGTATTGAGGTTGTGGATAAAACCCTCCATCGCCTGATGCGTCTCCTTGCGCGTCGTGTCGTACGCCTGCTTCCACACGCGGCGCAGGTCCCCGGCCGCCAGCTCGACGCCAACGCCGCCGAACGCCGACACCAGGGCGCCGATGCGTTCGTCGCTCTGCTCGATAGTCGGCACGGCCGCGGCGACCAGCTCCTTCACCTGCGCCCGTTCCAACTCTTTCTGTCCTTTCACGCCGCACAGGAAGAGCGTCGTATCGGCCAGATGTTTACGGAAAGTTTTCAGTACGCCCGGCGCCATAAAGCGGTCCAATGCCGGAATGGACTGCCCGCCGTGCTGCTCGTTCTGATTGGTCTGGAAAACGATCGTCGCCAGCGTCGCATAGCTCTGAATCGACTGCGGCGTGCGCACCGAGCCGTTTTTGGTAGCGAAGCCCCGTTCGTAAATATCGTCCAGATCGTACTGGATGCAGGTCGTGGTCTTGGTCGGATAGTAATCCAGGTCGTGAATATGGATGTCGCCGTCGCGGTGGGCGCGGCCGTGACGCACGCCGACGAGGTATTTGAGGGCGTAATCCTTCGTGATCTCCGAAGCGAAGGTCATCATCTGGCCCGCAGGCGTATGCGACGACATATTAGCGTTCGAAAGGTTGATGTCGTTCTTCTCGACGGTCACGATTCCGTCCATGACGCCCTTGATCGACGAGCGGGGGTCGCGCTCGACATTGCGCCACTCCCTATATATTATAT
>CAKVKI010000400.1 GCA_934754975.1 uncultured Alistipes sp.
GGCGGAAACAGCGCCGAAAGCCGAATGAACGGATGTTTCCGCTGAGCCGGAACGGGCAGGGCGCACCTGCCTGCCGCAGGCGGAAGACGAAGGAAAGAATCCAACCGAAAAAACAGAGAAATTAAGATATGAAGACATTTCCAACAGGCGGAGTCCATCCGTCGGAAAATAAACTGAGCGGCGCCAAACCGATCGAGGTGCTTCCGCTGCCCGACACGGCGGCGATTCCCCTCGCACAGCATATCGGCGCGCCCGCCGCGGCCAAGGTCGCCAAAGGCGACAAGGTGCTGACGGGACAGCTCATCGCCGAGGCGGCCAGCTTTATGTCGGCCAATATCCACTCCCCGATTTCGGGCACGGTGACGGCTGTCGATGCCGTTCCCAACGGGCAGGGCCTGCGCCAGGTGATGATTACGATCAAACGCGAGGGCGACGAGTGGGCCGAAGGCATCGACCGCTCGGAAACGCTCGTCCGCGAGTGCGCGCTCTCGGCGCAGGAGATCATCGCCCGCATCAAGGACGCCGGCATCGTCGGCATGGGCGGTGCGACGTTTCCTACGCATGTGAAACTTTCGATTCCTCCCGGAAAGAAAGCCGAAGCGTTGATTATCAACGGTGTGGAGTGCGAGCCTTACCTGACCTCCGACCACCGTACGATGCTCGAACACGGCGAGGAAATGCTCGTCGGCGTGACAATCCTGATGAAGGCGATCGCCGTGGAGAAGGCTTACATCGGCATCGAAAACAACAAACCCGACGCCATTGCGCACCTGCGCAAACTGGCCGAAGGGTATAAGGGGATCGAAGTGGTGCCCCTCAAGGTGAAATATCCGCAGGGCGGCGAGAAACAGCTGATCGCCGCCGTGACGGGCCGCGAGGTGCCGCCTCCGCCCGCGCTCCCGATCGACGTGGGCGCCGTGGTGTGCAACGCTTCGACGACTTATGCCGTCTATCAGGCCGTGCAGAAGAACAAACCGCTCATCGAGCGCGTGGTAACCGTCACGGGCAAAGGCATGAAGGAGCCGAAGAACCTGCTGACCCGCATGGGTACGCCGATCTCGGCGCTGATCGAAGCGGCCGGAGGGCTTCCCGCCGATGCCGGCAAGGTGATCAACGGCGGTCCGATGATGGGTCGTGCGATGGTCAACCTCGATTCGCCCGTGACCAAGGGTTGTTCGGGCATTACGGTGATGAGCGGCCGCGACGCCGTGCGCCGCGAGGCTTCGCAGTGCATCAAGTGCGCCAAGTGCGTGGCCGCCTGTCCGATGGGGCTCGAACCCTACTACCTCTCGAAAATGACGCAGAAGAAGGGCTGGGACATGCTCGAAGAGCAGATGATCACCTCGTGTATCGAGTGCGGCTGCTGCCAGGCCTCGTGCCCCTCGTACCTGCCGTTGCTGGACTGGGTGCGCCTGGGCAAGCAAACCGTAATGGGAATTATCCGTGCGCGCGCTGCGGCTCCTAAGAAGTAAATGAAAAACAGAAAGATATTATGGCAAATAAACTTGTAGTTGCTCCCGCACCGCACGTACAGACCTCGCAGTCTACGGCCCGGATCATGCGCGACGTCGTGATCGCGCTGATGCCTGCGCTGGCGGTCTCGGTCGTGGTGTTCGGAGCGGACGTACTGCGTGTCACGGCGCTTTCGGTCGCGGCCTGCGTACTGTTCGAGTACCTGATTCAGAAATTCCTGGTCCGCGGCGCTTCGACCATCGGCAACTGGTCGGCGGTGGTGACCGGCGTGCTGCTGGCCTTCAACCTTCCGGCGTCGATTCCGTGGTGGATCGTGCTGATCGGCGCATTCGTCGCCATCGCCGTCGCCAAAATGACCTTCGGCGGACTGGGCAAAAATCCGTTTAATCCCGCGCTGGTGGGCCGTGTGTTCCTGCTGTTCGCCTATCCTGTGCAGATGACCAGCTTCCCGATGCCGGCCAACGGCTCGTTCGACGCGCTTTCGGGCGCGACGCCGCTGGCGGCCGTGAAGCACGGCGCCGCCGCCGACGTACTCGGCGTGCAGGAACTGCTGCTGGGCAACATGCCCGGTTCATTGGGTGAGGTGGCTGCGCTGGCGCTGCTCTGCGGCTTCGTTTACCTGCTGTGGCGGCGCGTCATCACGTGGCAGATTCCCGTGACGATCCTCGCTACGATGGCCCTGTTCGCATTTATCGTCGCTGAAGCGAGGACCGGCATGGCGGGCGGACCGCTGCTGTGGCAGTTCCCGCTGTTCCATGTGCTGGCCGGCGGTGCATTGCTGGGCGCGATCTTCATGGCGACGGACTATTCGACCTCGCCGATGAC
>CAKVKI010000401.1 GCA_934754975.1 uncultured Alistipes sp.
ATAACCGGGTATATTTGGGGTTTGAATAGTAAAAACTAACTGACGGCTGTGTTATGAAAAAAGTGATTGTGGTTTTGTTGTCCGCGTTCGCGCTCCTGTCGGGCGGGGATGCATGTTTCGCTCAGGTGAGCGCAGCCCGGCACGGCGGTGTGCATTCGGGGCGGGACAGGCGGCCCGAAGGGTATTCCAAGGACAGCTGGACGGTATATTACCGGGGGCTGAAGGTCGAAGGGGCTTCGGCGTCGTCGTTCGTCGATCTGGGGGACGGCTACGGCAAGGACAACTGGAAGGTGTTTTACTGCGGTGAAGAGGTGGAGGGCGCTTCGGCGTCGTCGTTCCAGAGCCTGGGAAAAGGCCGCGGCAGGGATAATTGGAATACCTATCTGTACGGAGAGCGGCAGCGTGCGAATGCGGCGATGACCCAGACGCTGGGCGGCGGCTATACCAAGGACAGCTGGACGGTTTATTACCGGGAGCGTGCGGTCGAAGGGGCTTCGGCCGGTTCGTTCGTCAATCTCGGAGGGGGATACGGAAAAGATGCGTGGACGGTCTTTTTCCAGGGCCGCAAAGTCGGCGGCGCTTCCTCTTCGTCGTTTGAAAATATCGGGAAGGGATATGGGAAGGATGCGTGGAGCGTCTATTACCGGGGCGAAAAGATCGACGGCGCGTCTCCGGCCACATTCGAAGTTCCTTCGGAGAGGTGGTGATTTTACGCTTTCTTATAAAAAAGAAGAGCTTTCCAAATTGGGAAGCTTTTTTTATTGTTCCGGCGGATGATCCGGGGAGGAATTTCGGGCCGGGCGGCCGGCGGGCCGGCGGGAGAACGACGGGGCCGAATTGGAAATGGGACGCAGGGCGGAGTGACTGGCCGGCGGTCAGTAGTTTGCAGTGCGGCGACATGGCAGGGCTGCGGATTGCGGAGCGGGTGTGCGGAGGATAGGGCGGGGTGCGGAAAAGCAGGCACTGTTTTTGTTTTTCAGCGGGATAAACCCCGAAAGGATGAACAGATTCAAACCCCACATCGCCCTGTTGATTTGCAATATCGTATGGGCCATGGACTACCCTTTTTACAATATCGTGCTGCCGCATTACGTCCATCCGATGGCGATGGTCTCCGGGTCGCTGATCGCGACGGCATTGTTCTCGCTGGTGCCGCTGCTGTGGCAGAAGGCCGAAAAGGTCGAGAAGTCGGATGTGCGCAAGCTGATCGGCGCCGCGCTGCTGATCGGCGTGCTGCGCAAGGTATTCATCATGTACGGCCTTTCGATGACCTCGCCCATCGACGGTTCGATCATCGACACCATCGTGCCGCTGCTGGTGCTGCTGCTCTCGGTGCTGCTGGGGATGGACCGTTTCACCAAACTCAAGATCGCGGGGTTGGTACTCGGCATGGCGGGCGCCGTGGCCGTGGTGCTGGCCGGCGCGTCGTCGTCGCACCAGCACTCGCACGTCTGGGGCAATGTGATGATCCTGCTCTGCGCCTGCGTTACGTCGCTCTACATGGTGTGGTTCAAGCGGCTGATCGCCAAATACCGGATTACGACCGTGCTGAGGTGGCTTTACTGCGTGGCGGCGATCGTCGCCCTGCCCTTCGGCCTGAAGGAGATCGTCCATACCGACTATGCCGCTATTGCGAAGCACGCGCTTTTCCCGACGCTTTTTGTGCTGACGGTGCCGACCTATCTGCCCAACCTGATGCTCAACTATGCGCTGAAGAGCGTGCCGCCCACGGTGTCGAGCATATATACCTATTTGCAGCCTGTGCTGGCGATCGCCATTTCGGTGGGCATGGGGCTTGACAAACTGCACGCCGATACGGTGATTTTCGCATTGGTGATCTTCGTCGGGGTGGGGCTGGTGCTTCGCTCCTATTCGGTGCCGCCGCGGCATGTAGATCCGCCGACGGCCGCGCCGCATTAGGGGAACGCCGGACGGCAGGCGGACTTCCCGCGAAATGAAAAAGGAGAGCCGAAAGCTCTCCTTTTTTCTATATTGCCGGATTTCGGACTGCTGGCCGGGATTGTCGCCGCACCCTGTGGCAGACGGTCGTTCCGGTGATTATTCAGCGGCGGCAACCGAGAATTTGATGACTGCCTTAACGTCCTTGTGGAGTTTGGCGACAGCCTCGTATTCGCCGACCGTCTTGATGGCCTCTACGACGATCACTTTGCGGTCGAGTTCGATGCCCTTGGCGGCCAGCGCCTCGGCCAGGTCGGCAGCGGTAACCGTACCGAAGAGTTTGCCCTCCTCGGCCTTCACGGCCAGCGACAGCGGCAGGTTGGCGATCGTCTCGGCG
>CAKVKI010000402.1 GCA_934754975.1 uncultured Alistipes sp.
TAGCGGGTTTGAGCTGCACGGTGACGGCCAGCGCCGAGCAGATACCGAGGATCTGCACGATGACCGGGTTGTTCGCGGAGAACGGTCCCGTCAGGAACTTCCTGTTCTTAGCCGAAAACAACGGCTCTTTTTCGTTCTTACTCATTGTTTTCTACATTTTCTTCGTTAGACTCATCCCGCACGGGAGCAAATACGACCTGCTCGACCGCGGCCTTGCGCTTGGCTTCGAGCAGCGGCAGGTAGTGTTCCATGCTGTTGTAAAGCATCGCCGTCACGCCGTCCGAGGTCTTCGTACCGCCGGAAATGGCGTCGACCTCATGTTCGGGGTCCTGAGCGCCGCCTTTGCGCAGTTTCACGGAGACGAACTCGTCGCCTTTGAAAATCTTCTTGCCGACGAACAGCGCCTGATACTTCGGCGTGGCGATCTCGGCGCCGAGACCCGGAGTCTCGCCCTTGTGGGCCATGATGATACCGGCCACGGTGTCCATATCCTTTTCGAGCGCGATATAGCCCCAGACAGGTCCCCAGAGGCCCATGCCGGTCACGGGAATCACCACGCGGCCGTCGGCGGCTTCGAATACGGGGAACTTGCCGTCGTCGAAAGCGCCCTGCAGGTCTTTAAGCAGTTCGAATACGTCCTCGCCTTCGATCTTTTTGCCGTCGGCGTCAAGCACGTAGGCTTTGATGAAGGTGTCGTAGTTCTCACCCTGCGCCGAAAGCGACGAGAGGATCGACTGCTTCTTCTCGTTCAGCTCGTTGGCATACTGGCGCGACTGGAGCGAAAGTGCAGCCACGGCCAGCAGCGCCGCTACGATGACCACCATCACCGTCGAGTACATTATAATATATGCGTTGCCGTTTTTGTCGCTGAACAGGCCCTTTTTCTTCTCGTCCTTCAGTTCGACGAACGCCGAAGCGGGAGCCATGCAGACCGGGCATTTTTCGGGTGCGGCGTCTCCTTCGTGGATGTAGCCGCAGACAGTGCATTTGAATTTTTTCGTTGCCATATTCTCCCCTATTTTGCCAGTTTAACACGTTTCTTTCTGCGCGAGATGTTCGCCTCGACCACGTAGTAGTCCACCAGCGGAGCCAGCGCATTCATAAAGAGGATCGACAGCATCATACCTTCGGGATAGGCCGGATTGACCACGCGGATCAGCACGGCCAGCGCACCGGTCATCAGGCCCACGATGTATTTACCCTTGTTGGTCTGCGCCGAGGTGACGGGATCGGTAGCCATGAAGACCGCACCGAAAGCGAAACCGCCGATAATCAGGTGCCACCACGCCGGATAAGCCGTTACGCCGAGCGCCTGGAAGAGATACCCCATCGCCAGACCGCCGACGAATACCGAAACCATCGTGCGCCACGAAGCGACGCCCGTGAAGAGCAGAATCGCCGCGCCGATCAGGATCGCCAGCGTCGAAGTCTCGCCTACACAGCCAGGAATGAAACCGAGGAAGGCATCCATGGCCGAATAGCCCATCTGGCCCGTGGTACTCAGGTTTTCGAGCGCCGTTGCGCCCGAGAAGCCGTCCACCACCTGCGGTACATAGCCGGGAATACGGGCCGCGATACTCTCCGCATCCTTGGTCATGCCTGCGATCCACACCGTTGCGCCCGACATCGAGGGCGTATAGGCGAAGAAAGCGAAGGCGCGCGCCAGCAGCGCGGGATTGAAGACGTTCATACCCGTACCGCCGAACACCTCTTTGCCGAAGACGACGGCGAAAGCGGTCGAGAGAGCCACCATCCACAGCGGAATGTCCACCGGCATAATCATCGGGATCAGCAGGCCCGACACCAGGAAGCCCTCGTTGACCTCATGGCCGCGGAACTGGGCGAAGGCGAACTCGATGCCCAGACCCACGACGTACGAAACGACGATCAGGGGAAGCACCTTGAGGAAGCCGAACCAGAGCGAAGCCCAGAATTCGGGCTGCACGCCCTGCGAAAGGAAGTGCAGGTAACCCGTGTTATAGAAACCGAACAGAAGCGCCGGCATCAGGGCGATGACCACCATAATCATCGTACGCTTCATATCGTTGCAGTCGCGTATGTGCGCGCCTTTGGAAGTCGTCGTGTCCGGTACGAAAAGGAATGTTTCGAACGCATCGAACGTCGATTCCAGGAAGCCCAGCTTGCCACCCTTGGTGAACGTGGGCTTGAGCTTGTCTACTAAATTGCGTAATGCGCTCATCGTTAAGCCTCCTTGATCATTAAGTTAATACCGTCGCGGATGATCTGCTGGATCTCGATCTTCGAGGGATCGACGAACTCGCACAGCGC
>CAKVKI010000403.1 GCA_934754975.1 uncultured Alistipes sp.
GGGTGTGCGCCGCCTGCCGCCCGACGGCCGGGCGCATCCCGATATTTTGCAAATATAGCTATTTCAACCGGACCGCCCAAAATCCGTTCCCGATTTTGGTGAAGGCCAGCCGCACGTCGGCCCCTGCGCGTACGCCCAGCCGCCGGGCCAGTTCCTCGGCTCCGAACGGGAAGTTGCGTTTCATCAGCTCGGCTCCGGCTCCTTTCAGGCTGCGTTTCAGCCGCCGCGGGTCGTACGGTTCGATGCATTCGACTGCGAATACCTTGCCGATTACCTCCTGCGGCTCTTCGGCGGCGAATCCGTATCCGTTTTCGCTCCAGATGTCGGCTTTGCCGCACAGGTGGAGCCGTGCCAGCCGCGCCTTTTGCAGCGCGACGTCGGGCACGACCAGCCAGCGGTAGCGCGCCGGGTCGAAGCTGTCGGGTGCGGGCGGCGGCGTCTGGCCGGGCGCCGCCGTGAAACTGCCGCGGCCGAGCGCCGTCGCCGTAAGAGAAGGTCCCGCGCCGTCGGCGTAAACGAGTACTTCCTTGCACTCGTCGCCGAGCGAGACGACCTCCACGCGGCTGTCGGGAAAGAGCCGCAGGGCTTCGTCCACGTCGAACAGCGGCGAATTCTTGATGCACAGACGCCCCGATGCCCGCGCGATAAGCGGCATCAGGGCGGTGATGTCGGGCGAACACGCTTCGAGCCGCACCAGCTTGCGTCCGTCGGCCGAGCGGCGGTCAGGGTCGGCGAAAATCCAGTCGAAACGCAGTCCGGGCCGTTGCAGATACTCCTCGGCGGAGGTGTGGACGACCTCTATATTGGCGGCTCCGAGCCGCCGGAAGTTCCCGGCGGCGATACGCGCCAGCGTTTCACTGCGTTCGAGCGTTACGACGCGCCGGAAACGGCGGCTCAGGAAGAACGCGTCGACGCCCAGTCCGCAGGTGAGGTCCAGCGCCGTGTCGCCGTCGATCCGTTTGTGCGCCGCACACGCCTCGCTCGACGCCTGTTCGAAGGCCAGCGGCGGGAGGATGCACTGCGCCGCGGCGTACGACGGCAGTTTCGATGCGGCCCGCGCGAGGTATTTGACCTGCGTGGCGACCAGCCGCGCGTGGGGCACGGTGCGGTCGAGGGCTACTTCCAGCGGGTCGCGGCCACAGGCTGCGGCGATAGCCCGCTGTACCTGGTCCGTGAGCAGCAGTTCGTATTCTTCGGGGGTCATCATGCGGGCAAATGTACGCTTTTTTTCGGTTCGGCGGACCATGCCGCGGCCGTTGCGAGTGCGAAAAAGAGATAAACGGCCGCCGTCGCCCCTCCGCCGAGGGCGTAGTCCGCCGCTGCGCAGGGCAGGGCCGCCGTGGCGCGGGCCAGCGCGTTGAGTCCTTCGGCGGTGTGCGACAGGACGAATCCGAATACCGGGGCCAGCCATCCTGCCGGCAGCAGCATCCAGAGCGCGCCGCCCAGCACGATGACGCTTCCGAGCAGGATCGCCGCCGGATTGACGACCAGTCCGGCCAGCGGCACGATGCCGAACGTATGCGATACGAGGGGCGCCGTGGCCAGCGTCGCCGTGAAGCTGACCGCCAGCGCGTCGGTAATCAGGTTCAGCGCCCGCCGCCGGGTGCGCATCCGGCGGCAGAGGGGAACGCCCCACGCGAGGATCGCCGCGACGGCCGCGAACGAGAGCTGGAAGCTGATGTCTCCGAGCCATGCGGGATTCCACAACAGCATGCCGAAGGCGGCCGCGGCGAGGGCGTTCAGGCCGTTGTATTCCGATGCGGAGGCGAGGGCCGACTGGAGCATCGTGAACATCACCGCCGCCCTCACGGCGCTGGGCGGAAATCCCGCCGCGGCGACGTAAATCCAGATGCAGGCCGCTGCCAGCAGGTTGCGCAGCAGGTGGCCCCTGCGCAGCAGCGGCAGCCACCACAACAGCAGATTGACCAGTGCGAAGACGATGCCCGTGTGCAGTCCCGATACGGCCAGCAGGTGCGACAGTCCGCTGCGCGAGTAGGCCGCGCGCAGTTCCGGCGTGACGCCGCTCCGGTCGCCCGCCGCCATGGCGCGGCAGACGGCTCCCGCATCACCCGGGATTTTCAGGCGGCTCATCCGCTCGGCGGCATGTTGGTGCAGGGCAGTACTTCGGGCGGGCAGCCGTTCGAGGATCGTTCGCTCCGACAGCCGCATCGTTCCCGCGAAGCCCCGCCGCGTCATCAGGCGGCGGTAACTCTCTGCGCCGCCGCGCAGCGGCCGGACCGAACTCCGGCAGCGGAGACGCTCGCCCGGATGCAGGGGCGTCAGGC
>CAKVKI010000404.1 GCA_934754975.1 uncultured Alistipes sp.
GTCGCGGAGTGGTTGGCGCAAATGACGCCGACGCCAGACATGGTGAGGATGAACAGCGCCGACGCCAGATAAACGGCCCCGGGCGATCCCGCAGGGAAGAGTCCGTAAAGCCACCATGCGACGAGCATGACGACGGTTAGCACCAGCAGGCCGATGACCCAGAAGGGAATCAGCTTAGCGAGGGTGAAGGTAAAACGGCTGACGGGCGTGACGTTGATCTGCTCGATGGTTCCCGTCTCCTTTTCGCCGACAAGATTCAGCGCGGGCAGGAATCCGCAGAGCATGATCAGCAGCATGATCATCAGCGCCGGAATCATGTAATAGCGGTATTCGAGCGTGGGATTGTAGCGGTTTTGGACCGTTATCAGCTCCGGCGCGGCGGCCTGCCCCCGCTCGCCGCGCAGCTCGGCGAAGGTTCGCATCACGGTCTGCATCACATACTGCGAACCGAGATTTCCCTTGACCGCATTGACGCCATTGGCGGCGATGCTCACCTTTTTCGGTGTCCCGGAGATCAGGTCGCGTTCGAAATCATCGGGAATCTCGACGATCACGTCGGCATCGCCGGCTTCGAGGGTTTCGAGCGATGCGGCATAGGTGCCGGTCACTTCGTACAACGTGAAGTAATCGGATGCGCCGAGCTTCACGATCAGCCGCCGGGAAGCTTCCGAGCGGTCATTGTCCACCACGGTGACGCCGATATGCCGCACGTCCATGGTCGTGACCCACGGAATGACGAACATCACCATCAGCGGGAACATGACGACCATCTTCGGCAGAAACGGATTGCGGAAGAACTGGCGAAACTCCTTATCAAGCAAAACTAACAGCGTACGCATCGTTATTCGAGTTTATCGTTGAATTTTTTCAGCGCCACGACGATCAATACCGCAGTCATGGCGGCCAGGATGGCGAACTCCTTCAGCACGGCGGCGAAAGGCAGGCCTTCGATCATCAGTTTGCGCACGGCTTCGATATACCAGCGGGCGGGGATTATGCACGACACTCCCTGCAGGATGCCGGGCATGTTCTCGATCGGAAAGACCATGCCCGAGAGCATGATGATCGGCAGGATGAGCAGCATGCCGGAAATAATCATCGCCGTGATCTGTTTGTCCGACACCGTCGAAATGAAAAGCCCCAGCGCAAGCGCAAGCATCAGATAGAGCAGCGAGATGCCGACCAATCCGCCGATGCTGCCCGACATCGGAGTATCCAGTACGAAGCGCGCCAGCAGCAGAATCGAAGCCAGATTCAGGCACGAAAGCAGGAAGTAGGGAATCATCTTGGCAAAGACGATCCGCACGGGCCGCACGGGCGAGACGAGCAGCACCTCCATCGTGCCGGTCTCCTTTTCGCGGACGATAGACACCGAAGTCATCATGGCGCAGATCAGGATGAAGATCAGCCCCATGATGCCCGGAACGAAATTGTAGGCACTCTTCATCTGGGGATTATAGAGCAGCCGCGTTTCGGGCGTCGCCGCAGCGGACTGACTGTCCGAAAGCAGGATGCTCTGCAGGTAGCCCGCCCCGGCGGCGGCCGTATTGGGATTCGAAGCGTCGAAAACCAGCTGCACGGCATGTCCGGCCGGACCGCCGTGTGCTGCGGCGATCATCTGCCGGTCGTAATCAGCGGCGAAAACGGCGACCACATCCGCTTCACCCGACCGCAAAGCCCGGTCGGTCTGCGGCGGCGGAATGTAACCTTTGAAAGTAAAATAGGGATTGGACGCGACACGCTCCACGGCGCGCCGGACCGATTCGGTACGGTTCGGAGCCACGACCGCGACGTCGATGTTGTTTATCTCGGTCGATATGGCGAAACCGAACAGCAGTACCTGCACGACGGGCATCAGCAGCGTGATAAGCATGGTACGCGGGTCGCGCAGGATGTGCAGCGTCTCCTTTTTGACAAACGATATGAATCCTCCCATCTTATTCCGAGCGTTTTGCCGTGCGGGCCAATGAACGGAATACCTCGTCCATGGTCCCGGCGGCGAATTGTTTTTTCAGTTCGGCGGGCGCTCCGAGCGCGCGGATCCGGCCATCGACCATAATCGACACGCGCGAGCAGTACTCCGCTTCGTCCATGTAGTGCGTCGTGACGAAAACCGTCGTGCCGGCGGCGGCCGCTTCGTAGATCAGCTCCCAGAACTGGCGGCGTGTCACGGGATCGACGCCTCCGGTCGGTTCGTCGAGGAAAACCACTTCGGGCCGGTGGAGCGTCGCCACCGAGAAAGCCAGCTTCTGTTTCCAGCCCAGCGGCAGCGAACCTACGA
>CAKVKI010000405.1 GCA_934754975.1 uncultured Alistipes sp.
AGCCTGAACAACGCACTGCTGACGCTCGAAGTACTCACCCGAACCCCCATCATCAGCAAACCGGCCCCCGCAGCCGGCGCCGAAACACCTAAAACCGAATAGTCTATGAATTACATCGCTTATACCGCCCGGTTTCTCTACCGCATCAAGTGGTGGCTGATTCTCGCTCCGATGCTCGTAGCGCTGGCCGTTTTCTTCAAAATGGGCACCCTGCCCCGCAACTACAAGTCCACGACGACCATTTACACGGGTATTGTTTCGGGCTACGACATCACCACCACCGAGGGCACGCGCCAGGACTGGAACATCATCAACAACGCGATGGACAACCTCATCAACATCATCCTGTCGCAGACCACCCTCAAGAACGTCTCGATGCGCCTTTATGCGCAGGGGCTTACGCATCTCGATCCGGACAACGACAACCAGTACCTGACGGCCCGCACCTCCCGGTACCTGCTGAACCGCACCCCCAAGGAGGTCATGGACCTCGTGGACCACACTTCCGAGGAGAAAACGCTCGAAAACCTGCGTAAATTCGAAGAGGCCGACCACGACAACCACGTTTACGGCATGTTCCACTGGAACCCGCCCTATTACAGCTACCAGGCGCTGAGCCAGATCAAGGTCAGGCGCATCACCAGCAGCGACATGCTCGAAATCAGTTACGAGAACGACGACCCGCACATCGTCTACAATACGCTGGTGATCCTCAACGACGAATTCGTCAAGCAGTACCGGGACCTGCGGTTCGGCGAGACGAACAACGTGATCGCCTACTTCGAATCCGAACTGGCCCGCGTGGGCACGAACCTGCGCGAACTGGAAGATTCGCTGCGCGACTACAACGTCGAACACAAGGTCATCAACTACGACGAGCAGACCAAACATATCGCCGCCCTGTCGCGCGACTACGAACTGCGTTACGAGGAGATCCTGCTCAACTTCGAGAGCGCCGAGAAACTGCGCAAGTCGATCGAAGAGCAGCTCGAAGGATTGCAGACCTTCCACAACAACGCACAGTTCATCGAGAAACTCCATACGATCGGCAGTCTCTATTCGCGCCTTTCGGCCGCCGAAGCTTTCCAGCCGTCGCCCACCGAGAGCGGCGAAACGCTGTCCGACCGCCCGAGCATGCCCGCCAGCCGCAGCAACACGGGCGACCTGCGCAAGAAGCTGGCCGAGGAGACCCGCAACCTGCAGGAAATCACGTCGAGCATCGCCAGCCAGCAATACACCAAAGAGGGCATTTCGACCAACTCGATCGTAGCGGAGTGGCTCGCCGCCGTCCTGCTCGCCGAGAAGTCGCGGGCCGAACTGTCGGTCATGAAACTGCGCAAAGCCGAACTGGACGACAAGTACACCCACTTCTCGCCCGTGGGTTCGACGCTCAAGCGCAAAGGCCGCGAAATCAACTTCTCGGAGCAGTCGTACCTCTCGATCCTCACGGCCCTCAACACGGCCCGCCTGCGCCAGAAAAACCTGCAGATGACTTCGGCGACGCTCAAGATCATCAACCCGCCGGTACTCCCGATCAACGCCGAACCGAACAAGCGCAGGCTTGTCGTGGCCGCGGCGTTCCTCGCCACATTCCTCTTCGTGCTGGGATTCTTCATCCTGCTGGAACTGCTCGACCGCACGCTGCGCGACAAGGTCCGCGCCGAGCGCATCACCGGCGGCAAGGTCATCGGGGCCTTCCCCGGCAAGGGATATTTCGGACAGCGGCGTTACGCCAAGCAGTACCGCGAAATCGCGGCGCGTTATATCGGCAACGCGGCGATCAACTATTTCGAGCCGTCGCGCCAGCCCAACATACTCAACATCCTGAGTACCGAAACCGGCGACGGCAAGAGTACGATTTCCGAACAGCTGGCCGCCTACCTCCGCGAAGCGAACATGAAAGTCCGCGTGATTTCGTGGAACAGGGACTTCGACATCGAACAGAAATCCTACCTGCTCGCCGAGAAACTCGAAGATTTCGTACAGGACAAGCCGGGCGACCTTCCGCTCTGCGAAGCCGACGCAGTATTGGTCGAATATCCGCCCTTCTCCAACAGCTCGGTACCCAAGGAACTGCTGCGGAACGCCGCGCTCAACATCGTCATCGCCCCGGCCAACCGCACGTGGAAGGATACGGACCAGCTGCTTTTCGAGAAAACCGAAAAACTCGCGGGCCGCACGCCCGTGACCCTCTGCCTGAACTGTGCGCGCCGCGACGTGGTGCAGTCCTTCACGGGGCTGATGCCGCCTTACACCCGCATGCGCAGGCTGGGCT
>CAKVKI010000406.1 GCA_934754975.1 uncultured Alistipes sp.
GACCCCAACCTGCTGAAGGCATGGCGCCAGAGTCTTTACAGCGAAGGTATCCGCATCCGCGCAGGCCATTGGAAAATCAAGGGCGAACCGACGGTGATCCTGGTGGATTTCACCTCGCTGATTCCCCGCAAGGACGAGATACTCAAGAAGCTCTGGGAAGCCTACCACGTCGATTCGATCTCGGGACAGTGGGACTACATCGAGCCTGTACTCTTCGGCTATGCCGCAGGCGCGGTGATCGCCTCCTATGTCGAGAACTTCTGCACCGCGACAGACAAGATCGCCGCTCATTTCCACGAGTGGATGACGGCTGCGGGCGGCCTGCACCTGCGCCGCCACGCGCCCTATGTGGCGACGCTCTTCACCACGCACGCCACGGTCATGGGCCGCTGCATCGCAGGCAACCACCTGCCGCTCTACAACGACCTCACCAAGTTCAACGCCGACGAGCTGGCCCGCCAGTTCAACGTCGTGGCCAAACATTCGATCGAGAAGGCCGCCGCCGCATACCACGACGCATTCGTCACCGTCAGCGACATCACGGCCAACGAATGCAAATTCCTGCTGGGCCGCGAACCCGACTGCATCACGCCCAACGGCTTCGAAAACGACTTTGTCTGGACCGGCGAGGAGTACAACACCAAGCGCGCCGAAGCGCGTAAAACGATGATCTCGGTGGCCGAAGCGTGCATGGGCGAGAAATTCGACAAGGAACCGCTGATCGTCGGCACCAGCGGACGCTACGAATTCCGCAACAAGGGCATCGACGTATTCATCGAATCGCTCAAGAAACTGGCCGCATCGCCCCGCCTCAAACGTCAGGTGCTGGCCTATATCACCGTGCCGGCAGCCAACCGCGGTCCGCGCGCGGACCTGCAGGCGCACCTGGCCGATCCGTCGAAGCCCATCGACGGCGGGCAGTACAAATACTCGACCCACTACCTTGAGTACCAGAACAGCGATCCGATCGTAAACGCCCTCAACGGCAGCGTCCTGACTACGCCCGATTCGAAGGTGAAGGTGATCTTCGTCCCGACCTATCTCAACAAGGCCGACGGCATCTTCGGCAAGGACTATTACGAACTGCTGGTGGGCATGGACATGACCGTATTCCCGTCCTACTACGAGCCGTGGGGCTACACGCCGCTCGAATCGGTGGCTTTCTCGGTGCCGACGATCACCACGACGCTGGCCGGATTCGGGCTCTGGGCGGGCAAGCAGCGCGAGCATGCGGGTGTGGAGATCATCCGCCGCGACGACTACAACGACCAGGAGGTCGAAGACAAGATCGCCGATTCGCTGCTGCGATTCAGCCTGCTGGACGACAAGCATGTGAACGAAATGCGCGTGTCGGCTTATGAGATATCCGAGACGGCGCTCTGGGAACACCTCTTCGCCGCCTACGAGCAGGCTTACTCCGAGGCTGTCGAAAGTTCGGTCATCCGCACCAACCGCGCCGTGCTGGACGAAGGCGGAAACCGCAACGAGCAGATCAACTTCGTGCGCCAGCAGCTCTTCGCCGAAAAGCCCAGCTGGAACCGCATGATGGTGGATAAGACCCTGCCCAAACGCCTGCACGCCCTCGAAGAGCTGTCGCGCAACCTCTGGTGGTGCTGGAACCCCGGCACGCGCGACCTGTTCGAAGGCATCGACCATGCACTGTGGGCCGAGTGCGAACGCAACCCGATCGCATTCCTCGACAAAATGAGCGTGGAGCGGATGAAGGAACTCGAGCAGGACACGAATTTCCTCAGCCAGCTCGACGCCGTATACGCCCAATTCCGGGACTACATGAACGAAAAGCCCGATCCGAAGGCGCCCACGATCTCCTATTTCTCGATGGAGTACGGCCTGCATTCGTCGCTCAAAATCTATTCGGGCGGCCTGGGTATTCTGGCCGGCGACTACCTCAAGGAAGCGTCGGACAAGAATGTTCCGATGGCGGCTGTGGGACTGCTGTACCGTTACGGTTACTTCACACAGCGGCTTTCGTCGCAGGGCGCGCAGGAAGCGACCTACGAAGCGCAGAACTTCTATAAACTGCCTATCTCGCCCGTACGCGACGAAGCCGGCAACTGGATGACGATCACCATCGCCTTCCCGGGACGTACGCTCTGGGCGCGCGTCTGGAAATGCCAGGTGGGCCGCACGGACCTCTACCTGCTCGACGCGGACTTCGAGGCCAACCTCGAAGAGGACCGCCAGATCACGCACCACCTCTACGGCGGCGATTGGGAGAACCGGCTCAAGCAGGAGATCCTGCTG
>CAKVKI010000407.1 GCA_934754975.1 uncultured Alistipes sp.
CCGATCTTGTGCACCGTGTCGAAGCAGGCGTTGGCCAGCAGCAGGGCGTTGGGATTCGCCAGCCCGATGTCCTCCGAAGCGAGGATCACCAGCCGCCGGGCCAGGAAACGCGGTTCTTCGCCTCCGGCCAGCATGCGTGCGAGGTAGTAGATCGCGGCGTTGGGGTCGCTGCCCCGGACCGACTTGATGAAGGCCGAGATGACGTCGTAATGCTGTTCGCCGTTTTTGTCGTACAGGGCGATATTCTGCTGGAGGCAGTCGGTGACGTACTGGTCGGTGATGGTCAGTTTGCCGTCGGTCGCTCCGGCGAGGATGTCGAGGATGTTGAGCAGTTTGCGGGCGTCGCCGCCCGAGAATTTGAAGAGCGCGCCGGTCTGCCGGACTTCGACCTCGCGCGCCTTGAGTTCCGTGTCGGTGGTCAGCGCACGCTCCAGCAGCGTCTGCAGGTCCTTGTCCTCCATCGGGCGGAGAATGTAGACCTGACAGCGGCTCAGCAGCGGCGAGATCACTTCGAACGAGGGGTTTTCGGTCGTGGCGCCGATCAGCGTCACGGTGCCCTGCTCGACGGCTCCCAGCAGCGAATCCTGCTGCGATTTGTTGAATCGGTGGATTTCGTCGATGAATAGCAGCGGCGGCTTGGCGTCGAAGAAACGCTGTTTCTTGGCCGATTCGATCACTTCGCGCACGTCCTTCACGCCCGACGTGACGGCCGAAAGGGTGAAGAAGGGGCGTTCGAGCTGCGTGGCGACGATCTTCGCCAGCGTGGTCTTGCCCACGCCCGGAGGGCCCCACAGGATGAACGACGGTACGTTGCCCGTCTCGAAGAATTTGCGGAACACCCCGTTTTTGCCCACGAGATGTTCCTGACCGATGTAATCGTCGATGGTCTTCGGGCGCAGGCGTTCGGCTAGGGGTGCTGACATGATTCGTAATGTATTTTATGTTTCAAAAATAGGTATTTTTCCCCGGATAGGCAAATGCGGTGCCGCGAAAAGCAACAACAAAAAACGGAGCGCCGCGATCGGGCGGCGCTCCGTTGGTATCGTCGTTTCCGGATTGCGGTTATTTCTCCGCGGGTTTCACCAGCGACAGGCACAACTCGTCCAGCTGGGCCTGGTCGATGTAACCCGGCGCGTCGAGCATCATGTCGCGGCCGGCGTTGTTCTTCGGGAAGGCGATGTAGTCGCGGATCGAGTCAGAACCGCCGAACAGGGAACACAGGCGGTCGAAACCGAAGGCGAGTCCGCCGTGAGGGGGCGCGCCGAATTTGAAGGCGTCCATCAGGAAGCCGAAACGCACCTGAGCCTCTTCGGGCGTGAAGCCCAGCACCTCGAACATCTTGGCCTGCAGTTTCGAGTCGTGGATACGGATCGAACCGCCGCCGATCTCGGTGCCGTTGCAGACGAAGTCGTAGGCGTTGGCCCGCACGCGGCCCGGATCGCTGTCGATATACTGTACGTCCTCCAGTTTGGGCGAGGTGAAGGGGTGGTGCATGGCGTAATAACGCTGCGTCTCGTCGTCCCACTCGAAGAGCGGGAAGTCCACGATCCAGAGCGGCGCGAATTTCTTCGGGTCGCGCAGCCCCAGCTGCTGGGCCACCTCCAGACGCAGGGCGCACAACTGCGTCAGCGTCTTGAATTTCTTGCCGCAGAGGATGAAGACCATGTCCCCGGCCTTTGCGCCGCAGCGGTCGGCCATCGCCCGGACCTCTTCGGGCGTGTAGAACTTGTCGATCGAAGATTTCACGCCGGACTCCTCGACGCGGATCCAGATCAGCCCCTTGGCGCCGATCTGCTGGCGCTTGACGAACTCCGTCAGGGCGTCGATCTGCTTGCGTGTGTACGCGGCGCAGCCCGCGGCGGCGAATCCGGTGACGTATTCGGCATCGTCGAAAACCGAAAAACCGTGGCCTTTCGCCAGGTCGGTGATGTCGGCGAACTCCATGCCGAAGCGCAGGTCGGGTTTGTCCGAACCGTATTTTTCCATCGCTTCGATCCACGGCATGCGGCGCAGCGGCCCGCTCAGGGTGATGTCCATCACCTCCTTGAACATGTGCTTGGCCCAGCGTTCGAAGATCTCCAGCACGTCCTCCTGCTCGACGAACGACATTTCGCAGTCGATCTGCGTGAATTCGGGCTGGCGGTCGGCGCGCAGGTCCTCGTCGCGGAAGCAGCGCACGATCTGGAAATATTTGTCGTATCCGGCCACCATCAGCAGCTGCTTGAGGGTCTGCGGCGACTGGGGCAGGGCATAGAAC
>CAKVKI010000408.1 GCA_934754975.1 uncultured Alistipes sp.
GCGTTATCCGCTCGCTGGACGAGGTGAAAGCCGTCGGCCACCGCGTAGCTCACGGCGGCGAATTCTTCCCCGAGAGCTGCATCGTCACCGAAGACGTCAAGAGCAAAATCCGCTCGCTGTTCGAGATCGCCCCGCTGCACAACCCCGCCAACCTCGAAGGCGTGCTTTCGATCGAGAAGGTACTGCCGGGCACGCCGCAGGTCACGGTCTTCGACACTTCGTTCCACCAGACCATTCCGGCCGTCAATTTCATGTACGCCCTGCCCCACGCCTACTACGACAAATACCGCGTACGCAAATACGGTTTCCACGGCACCAGCCACAAATACGTAGCGCAGACCGGCGCCAAACTCGCGGGACTGGACTTCGAAAACTCGAAGATCATCACCTGCCACATCGGCAACGGCGCTTCGGTGACTGCCGTGCTGAACGGCCGGTCGTTCGACACGTCGATGGGCTTCTCGCCCGTGGACGGACTGGTGATGGGCACCCGCTGCGGCAACGTCGATCCCAGCGCCGTCACCTTCATCGGCGAAAAGGAGGGCATGTCCTACGCCGAGCTGAACGAAATGATGAACAAGAAATCGGGCGTACTGGGCCTTACCGACCTTTCGAGCGACATGCGCGACATCGACCGCGCTTACGACGAGGGCAATCCCCGCGCCATTCTGGCCCGCGACATGCACTACGGCCGCATCCGGAAATTCGTCGGCGAATACGCCGCCGAAATGGGCGGCGTGGACATGATCGTCTTCACGGGCGGCGTGGGCGAGAATTCGTGCGAAATGCGCGAGAGCGTCTGCACGGGTCTCGGATTCATGGGCGTCGAGTTCGACCGCGAAGCCAACAAGGGCGCCCGCGGCGTGAACAAGATCCTCTCCACCCCCGCCTCCCGCGTCAAAGTGGCCGTCATCGCCACCGACGAAGAGCTGGTAATCGCAACCGACACATACAATCTCGTAAAATAATATTCAAAGCACATTTTCCACAACTATGATCCAACATCTTACTGACATCGTCGAGGAGGCGAGAAAAAGAGGCAAAAAACGACTGGCCGTCGCATACGGCCAGGATTCACATACGCTGGAAGCGGTGTACGAAGCCTACAAGGAGGGCATCGTGGAACCGACGCTTTTCGGCGAAAAGAGCGTCATCGAGCAGGTTTGCGCCGAGAACGACATCGACATCAAGGCATTCAACATCGTCGATGAAGCCAACGACGTTAAGTGCGTGCAGCAGGCCGTTTCGGCTGTCGTCGCCGGCAATGCCGACGTGCTGATGAAGGGCCTGGTCTCGACCGACAAATACATGCGCGGAATTCTCAACAAGGAAGCCGGACTGTTTCCCCCGAAAGGCGTGCTGAGCCACGTGTCGATCGTCGAAATGCCCTGCTACCACAAACTGCTCGTCATTTCGGACGTGGCGGTCATTCCGCTGCCCGACTTCAAGCAGAAAACCGTACAGATCGGCTACCTCGCCCGCACAGCCAACCTGCTGGGCATCAAAACCCCGAAAATCGCCTGCATAGCCCCGTCGGAACAGCTGCTTCCCAACGTCATTTCCTCGACCGAAGGCGCGCTGCTGGCCAAGATGGGCGACCGCGGACAGTTGGGCAACGTGGTCATCGACGGCCCCCTGTCGCTCGACGTAGCGCTCTACAAGGACGTTGCGGAACATAAGAAGGTCAAAGGTTCGTCCGTTGCGGGCGATCCCGACTGCCTGCTCTTCCCCAACCTCGAGTCGGCCAACGTCTTCTTCAAGTCGGTGACGCACCTCTGCGGCGGCGAACTGGCCGCCATGGTCATGGGTACGAAAGTCCCCTGCGTGCTGACCTCCCGCGGCGACACCAGCAAGACCAAGCTCTACTCGATAGCGCTGGCCTGCCTTGCCGTGAAGCAATAACACCGCCCCACCTACAACCTAACCCACCAACCTTTAACCGGAAGAGATTTATGGGCTTCAAAATCTTAGCGATAAATCCCGGCTCTACTTCAACGAAGGTCGCCCTCTACGACGAGGAGCGGCCTTTGTTGGATCTGACCCTGCGCCACTCGGCCGAACAGATCGCGCACTACCCCAACATCATCGACCAGCTCGGCTGGCGCCGTGACATGATCCTCACGGCATTGAAGGAACACGGCTTCGACATCATGTCGCTTGCGGCCGTAATCGGCCGCGGCGGCCTGGTCAAGCCCATCCCCGCCGGCGTGTAC
>CAKVKI010000409.1 GCA_934754975.1 uncultured Alistipes sp.
CGTTCGGGACGTGGCGCGACTGCCGGCGGCTCTCCGCGCAGCTTGTGGCGGCGAGACCTGCGGCAGAGACCGGGGAATCGTCCCTCGCCGCGGCGCAGGGTCCCGAACTGGTGCTTTCGGGCCTGCTGCTCGACTCTGTCCGGCAGGCCGCGGCGCATGTCGCGGTGCATGTCGCGGGCTACGAGCCGCTAGTGACCCTTCAGCAGGACGGTATGGCGGTGCATACCGCGCAACTGACCCTTACGGGCGGCTGTACGGCGCTCCTGCGGGTCGTCGCCGAACTGGAACGTACGCTCCCCCGGTGCCGCCTGCGCTCTATGGAGTGGCGCACGGCGACTGACCGCCGTACGCGCCGCATACAGTTGACCCTGAAGCTCTATATCCAGCAAATCGTATTAAAAGAATAAGCCATGAAAACACTGCTGCTCCTTTCCTTCCTGCTTCTCGCCGCGGGCTGTGAGGTCCTCGAAGAGGATATTTCGCATAAGAAAGTCCCGGTCATCGCCCCTGCGGACCGAGTTTCGACGGCAGCCGGAAACGTCGATTTCCGCTGGGCGGCCGTCGAATATGCCGTAGGGTATGAATTTACGGTCGTTTCTCCGTCGTTCTCCGCGGCAGGCCGCGTCGTGGCCGATACGGTGATCTATGCCGATACGCTCGCCCGCCGTTTCGGATGCCGCCTGACGCTCGCGGAGGGCGAATACGAGTGGAGCGTCGCCGGATTCAACGGCGGTTACAGGACCCGCACCGAAGTCCGCAGCCTGAGCGTTCTCCCGGCTGGAAACCCGGAACAGCCCGAAAAGCCTTGACGATCCATACCCCCGAACCCTTTAAACCGATCCGTGAAACCATGAAATCCCGTTGGACGACATACCTCTTGCTGGCCGTAGTTGCGGCCGTGTGGGGCATTGTAGCGTGGAAAATCTTTGCGCCTGCAGATAACACGGCCCCGGCCGTACGGTCCGAACCGTCGGTTCCCGTCGTGCAGTCCGCCCCGGCCGACACGCTGCTGCTCGACTATCCCGATCCGTTCCTGAAAGGCGCGGCGCGGCCCGCAGCCGTCGCCTGTTCCGTCGTCCGCGGCCTGCCTGCCCCCAAGCCCGTTCCGCCCAAACGTGAGCGGGTGCGGATCGTTCACCTCGGAACGGTGCGTTTCGCCGGGAAGCAGCTCTATATCCTTACGGTCGGGGAGGAGCAGTACGAACTTTCCTGCGGCGAATCGGCCGGGGAATTCCTGCTCACGGACTGCGACCGCGATTCGCTCTACCTGCGCAGGGCGGGCATTACCTACGGGGTGAAATTATGCGACTGAGATGAAATCCCCGGAACCATATCTTCGCGGCAGCGTCCTGCCCACGGCCGTCGTCGTTTCGGTGCTTATGCTGACCGGAATGCTCGGCCTGTATGCCCTGTGGGAGCATGAAACGCTGCTTTTCGTCCGCAGCTGCCGCCTGCGCCAGGCCCGCGCCGACGTCGAATCGGCTTATGCGCTCTACTGCCTGCACCCCGGAGCGGAGGAACCGGTGCATCCCGGAGGGTATCGGCTTTACGACTCCCTTCCGTTGTCGCGCGTGCTGGTCAAAGTCCGACCGTGGGGGCTTTACGATGCCGTTACGGTGGTTACGTCCGATTCCCTGCTGCGCGTCTGCCGCCTGCTGGGCGTCCGGCCCGACGCCGGGAATACGCTCTGTTATGCGGACAGCCGCTCGGCCGTAACGCTGGCCGGAAAGACCGAGCTTAGCGGCGTACTCAGCCTGCCGCAGAACGGACTTATCTACGGCCGCGTCGGTGCCGACTTTTTCCGGGGCAGGGAGATTCCCCGCACGGCGATCCGTCGGTCCGAGGGGGCGATTCCCGCGCCGGATAAAGAGGTCGAAGCCCGTATCGGGGCGCTTTTTGCGGATGCGCCGCAGACTCCCGACGACGTTTTGCCCGACAGTTTGCTGTGCTCGTTTCTGCGGGATTCTTCCGTCTTCCGGCTCGGCAATGCCGAGATCGGCGGATGTGCGCTCCGGGGCCGGATCGTACTCTACGGCGACGAACTGCGCATCGACTCCACCTGCCGGATCGGGCATCTGCTTATTTGCGCCCGTAAAATAACCGTCGGCCGCGGCGCGCGTATCACGGCGCAGCTGTTCGCCCGCGATACGGTCGTCGTCGAGCCGCGCGCCGTGCTGGAATATCC
>CAKVKI010000410.1 GCA_934754975.1 uncultured Alistipes sp.
AGTCGCAGCAGGTCAGTACGTACGCGAAAGCCGCGGACAAATGGCTAAGAAGACAGACGACACGGAGGTCAACAAATTCTGGATTAATCCCGCTGCCGAATGTAAGGCCGAGGCGACGTTCGATTTCACCAATGCCGACGGAATCCCGCGCTATTATATGACGCTTGCGGAAAAAGCCGATGCGTCCATTATCTTGGCGGAGTACTTCGACTTAATGGTGTCCGGCGGAGACTTCTCGACAGGCAAAGCCGGATTCAGATTCAAGGCATCGACCACCAATGCGACGGATATCGACGGAACAGAGCCTGTAAATGCCGCTGCAAAAGTCACCGACTTCGGAGTTGCGGTCAGCGACGGAAGCGCCGCGCCCAAATATACGGCCAGCCGCGGTCTTGCAGATTGGAACCTGAATTATTGTTACGAGTTCGTCGGCTGTATTCGCCTCTCGAATACCGTAACCTCAGCGACGAGTCCTCAGGCCTACGGCATATTGACCACACCGGCTCTGAGCGCACTCACCGGTGCAACGAACGTCACATTGACTTTCGACGCCGTACAGTTCGGACAGGACAGCGACAATATTAGCGTCAAGGTTCTGAATGCCGGTAAGATCACCTCTGCCGAGGTGAAGATCAGGGGTGAGGCTCCGGCAACGGCCATTACGCCCGAGAACGACAATACGATTCTGATCAAAAAGGCTCATTACCCCGGACAAACCAATGCCGCAGCCAAGGAGTGGTCCAACTTCACGGTTGTTATCGAAGGGGCGACGGCTGCGACTCAAATCAGTTGGGATACGACCAGCGTAGGCGCTGAAAGCAAATGCGGGCGTCTGTGTCTGGACAACATCGTCGTCAAGAAAAACTAAACGAACACTTTTACACGATCCGGCGGGCGGAGGGACAATCCCCCGCCCGCCGATTGTTTACAATCAATTCCCTGCAAAATGAAAAAACCGCTTATACTTCTGCTTCTGGCCGCAGCGCTCCTCTGCAACTGCGGAGGCTCCGACGACAAGGGTCCGGGAGCGGGCGAGGGCGACGGCAGAATCACGGTCGTCGAACCGACGACGGTTCCGGGCGCCCCGAACGACGACATCTCCCTGCTGCAGCTCAAACCGGGCAAACTGATTACACTCAAACAGGTCAATACGGCCAACTGCAAACGCGCCGCGGCGGCCGGCATGTGGATCGACATCATGGCGCAGGACGCGACCGTCTTCGCCGAAGGAATGACCGACGCGAAACTCGACGAACTGTTTTCTGCGGCAGGAACGGCAATCGGCTCCGCCGCGGCAAGCCTGTGGGGCATCCACCTGCCCTACCGGACATACGACATTTCGGCGACCGACGAAGCGGCCCGCACCACGGCCGTGGCGAAGCTCAGAACGGTGATAAACAGCTCCATGCGACACATGTCGCCCAGGCATTTCGTGATCCACCCCTCCACCGGCACGATACTCACCACCGGAAACGACTTCGCGGCCCGCAAGGCCCAGAGCCGGAAATCGCTGAAAGAACTGCAGGCATACATCGCGTCCTGCAATTCGACGTACGGCCTGAATACGATCCTCTGCGTGGAAAACTGCCCCCGGAGCGTCGCCTACGATGCCGAAACGATGCTCGACCTGCTCAGCGGCGAGGGCCTGGAGCAGGTGCGCGTCTGCCTCGATACGGGCCACGCCCTGATTCCACTGAACGGATCGTATATCAATCCGACCAGAAACGGCGACGCCGTCGCCATCCTCCGAAAGCTCGGCACACGCCTCGGCACGCTCCACATCCAGCAGAATCCCGGCGCCGAAGGGCAATCGGGCACGCTGGACAAGCATTTACAGCCCTACAACGGCGGTTTGATCGACTGGGGAGAGTTCTATTACGAACTGCTGAAAAACAACCGTTACCGCGGTTGCTTCCTCTACGAAGTCTCCTTCACGGACACTTACGACGGCACGACGGCCACGATCGAATCCGCCAAAGCGAATTACACGGGCCTTATCTATCCGGCCTTCACCGACAGGCTGAACCGGCAATAGGCCACCGACAGCCGGACGACGGACGGACAAGGGACAAGGGAATGTCTCCGAACCGGGAAAGTCTCCGAGCCGTCGGCAGGAGTAACGGGCAAACCATCCGCCGCACACCTTCCGCACGACAACGAATCTTTCCGC
>CAKVKI010000411.1 GCA_934754975.1 uncultured Alistipes sp.
GCCGGCCGCCGGCAGTCCCCTGTTCGCCGAAATTGTGGACGAAGCCTTCGTCGATCAGCTCCCCGATGAGTTTGGTCACGGTCGGCACGCTCAGATTCACGGCCTTGCTCAGATCCGTGATACTCGAATCGCCGCAGAAGATATACTGACAGATGATCTGCTGCTTGAGAATCGCATTTTTATTGCCTTCCGTCGCCTGTTTTAAAAACGAACTGGTCATATCGTATCTTTTTGTTTGATTTTTGCATTAATTCCGTAAAGGTAAAAATAAATCACGACCCGGCAAACCCGAAACAAAAGAAAATAGCTCCGATCGGAAATCATTGTCTATTTTTTTCAAAAGTCACACCTCACACACGGGCTCTGCATCAACAAAAAAGGCGATAAAATACAACAAAAAAGGCAGACACCCCCGATTCATAATAACAAATCTTACGATAATTCCGATTCGCAGGCAATTCGTTTACGAACGGCGCCCGCCCGAAAAGAGTCTCTCCGCCGCGGCATGCGGCCCGCGCCAGGACGCCTCGGGCAAACCGGGAAAACCGGGCAAGCCGGAAAAATGCCGAATACCCCGGCAAAGCAGAACACGACGAACACGACGAACATCCCGGACAAGCCCGACAAAAAAACCGGACGCCGCGTCATGCGGCATCCGGCCTTATATGAACCCCGAAAGATTACTGATGCTGGGGACGCAGCAGGTCCTGCACCACTTTTACGGGCGAGAAGGTCGTAACGGGCACGTCTACGAAGACCGTATTCCACTTGGCCATGGCGCCGTTCCACAGGCCGGGAAGTTCCTGCGCGCGCAGGTCGCGGCCGCCGCTCGACTTCGACGAAATAAAGCCCGTCGAAGGGTCGGTGTACCTGCGCAGGTCGAAGCGGCCGCCTTTCGAATTCTTCACGCCGCAGACCAGATCCACGGGATTGAAGTGCGTGGCCGACTTCATCAGCGGCAGGTCGTCGGGACTGATCTGGCTCGATTCGGCGATCTGCAGCGACTGCGTACCGTCGGGATTGGCCACCCAGAAAGGACCGCCGCCCGGTTCGCCCTCGTTGCGGACCATGCCGCAGACACGGATCGGACGGTCGAGTACGGCGCGGAGCATGGCCGAATCGTAACTGCCCGGCAGTTTTACGCAGAGCCGCTTCTCGATGAATTCGACGATCGGCTCCAGTTCGGCGCCGCCGACTTCGAGCGCTTTGAGGTATTCGAACGCACGCTCCTGCAGATCGAGCAGGATGCCTGCCAGCACTTTCTTGTAACGGATCGTATCGCCGCGCTGCGCGTCGGTGGTCACGTTGTCGATATTCTTGATGAACACCACGTCGGCGTCGATCTCGTTCAGGTTTTCGATCAGCGCGCCGTGGCCCGCCGGGCGAAACAGCAGCGTGCCGTCGTCCTGCCGGAAGGGCGTGTTGTCGGGGTTGACGGCGATGGTGTCGGTCGAAGGTTTCTGCACCGAAAACGAGATGTCGTAACGGATGCCGAAACGCTTCTCGTAAACGGGCACCTTCGCGGCCAGCAGCTCCTGAAATCCTTCGATATGTTCGGGCGAAACCGTGAAATGAATCTTCGCAACGCCGTTCGCGGCCGCATAGACCGCCCCTTCGACCAGGTGTTCCTCGACCGCCTTGCGCGCGCCTTCGGGATAGGCGTGGAACGTGACGAGTCCTTTGGGCTTGCGGCCGTAGCCTAATCCATCGTTCACGATGGCCTCCACGATCGCCCGGTCGTCGGCGCCGGCCGGAAGCAGGGCTTTCAGTTCGGGCCAGAAAGCGAACTTTTCGATGTTTTCGAGCAGGGTGTCGATCCCCCTGCCGCGCTTACCGTCGTTCACGAACTCGAAAAGCTCCTTGAACATGCGCGTCGCGGCGCCCGACGCAGGCACGAACTTCACCACCGACAGTCCGGCCACGGCCCTCTCGTAACGCTCGGCGGCCGAAGCGGCTTCGGCGTCATTGACCGTCAGCACCCCGTCGCCGGGAGAGGCGGCGCGCACGACGTTGAGAAAAGGAAATCCGCGGCGGAAATTCTCCAACTGCAATTCGACCGCTTCGGGGGTCAGACCGTGTTTGCCGATCTGCTGTAAATCTTGTTGTGTAAACATAGGTATTCAGGTATTTTGTTTTTTACGGTTCGGGGAAACATCTCACCCTGTC
>CAKVKI010000412.1 GCA_934754975.1 uncultured Alistipes sp.
GCGCTGGGAGATGCGCACGCGCCTGTTCCTGCGCACGGCCGAATTCCTGTGGCAGGAGGGCCACACGGCGCACGCCACGCGCGAGGAGGCCGTCGAGGAGGCCGACAGGATGATTCATGTTTATCAGCAGTTCGCCGAAGAGTGGATGTCGCTGCCGGTGGTGGTGGGTCACAAGTCGCCCAACGAGCGTTTCGCCGGGGCCGAGGATACGCTTACGATCGAAGCGCTGATGCAGGACGGCAAGGCGCTGCAGAGCGGTACTTCGCACTTCCTGGGGCAGAATTTCGCCAAGGCGTTCGACGTGCAGTATGTCAATAAGGAGGGCAAGCTCGAATATGTGTGGGCCACTTCGTGGGGCGTTTCGACCCGTCTGATGGGCGCGCTTATCATGGCGCACTCGGACAACAACGGTCTGGTGCTGCCGCCGAAGTTGGCGCCGATTCAGGTGGTGATGATTCCTATTTATAAAGGCGACGACCAGCTGGCCGAGATCCGCACGCGCTTCGAAGCCGTTGCCGCGCAGCTCAAGGCCAAAGGCATCAGCGTGAAGATCGACGACCGGGACAACGTGCGTTCGGGCTTCAAGTTCGCCGAATACGAACTCAAGGGCGTCCCCGTGCGTCTGGCGATGGGGCCCCGCGACATGGAAAACGGCACGATCGAACTGGTTCGCCGCGACACGCTCGAAAAACAGACCGTTTCGCAGGAGGGACTCGCGGATCGCATCGAGGCCCTGATGACCGAAATTCAGGAAAATATCTACCGAAAGGCGCTCAGCTACCGTGAGTCGATGATTACCCGGGTCGATACGTGGGAGGAGTTCAAACAGGTCCTCGACAACAAGGGCGGCTTCCTGCTCGCGCATTGGGACGGCACGGTCGAGACCGAGGTGGCGATCAAAGACGCTACGAAGGCCACGATCCGCTGTATTCCGATCGACGCGCCCGACGAGGAGGGCGTATGCGTCTTCTCCGGCAAGCCGTCGCACCGCCGCGTGCTGTTCGCCCGCAGCTATTAGCCTGCGGCTGCGGACCGGATGCCGCACAATCCTATGGAATTATCCCCGGCGAATGTTCGCCGGGGATTTTTCGACCGGGGATGCCGGCCGTATTGTCTCCGATCGGGGTGAAATTCTTCGGAATGTTGGAATCCTGCCGGAAAGCCGGTTGCCGGCCCTCTGTTTTCGAAAATTTCACTATTTTTGTTCATTATCGTAAAAACGTGCGTTATGTCCTGTGAGGCTGAAATTCGCAAAAAGAAAATATACCGCGTGACTTTTATCGGTTTCGTGGTCAATCTCGTACTTTCCGGGATCAAACTCGCGGCGGGTATCCTGGGACGAAGCGGCGCTATGGTCGCCGACGCCGTACATTCGTTTTCTGACATGGCGACCGACGTGGTGGTGATCGCTTTTGCGAAGATTTCGGCCAAACCCAAGGACGAGGGCCATGACTACGGCCACGGCAAATACGAAACGCTCGCCACGATCATCATCAGCCTTGCGCTGGCCGCCGTAGGTACGGGTATTCTGGTGAGCAGTATCGGTGCGATCCGTGTCGTCATTGACGGCGGGCTGCTGCCCCGTCCGGGCGCCGTGGCGCTTTTGGCCGCCGTGGTCTCTATCGTCGTCAAGGAGATTCTTTACCGTTATACGGTGCGCGAGGGCCGCAAAGTGTCGAGTCCGAGCATGATCGCCAACGCCTGGCATCACCGCAGCGACGCTCTTTCGTCGCTGGGGACGCTCGTCGGCATCGGGTGCGCCTATTTTCTGGGCGAGAAGTGGCGTATCGCCGACCCGATCGCGGCGCTCGTCGTGGCGGTGTTCATTTTTAAAATCGCTTTCGACCTGATCCGCACCGGACTCGACGAACTGCTCGAACGCTCGCTGCCGGACGATGTCGAACAGGAAATCCTGCGTATCGTAACGGCCGATCCCGAGGTGCGGGAGCCGCACAACCTGCGTACGCGCCGTATCGGGGCGTCGATCGCCGTCGAGGTGCATGTGCGCGTGGACGGTGCGATGAGTGTCAGGCGTTCGCACGAACTGACCGTGGATATCGAACGCCGCCTGCGCGCCCGGTTCGGTGCGGGCACGATGATCGCCATCCATGTCGAACCGGTCAAAGCGTC
>CAKVKI010000413.1 GCA_934754975.1 uncultured Alistipes sp.
GCGTGAGGGTCAGCACCTCGTCGCCGTATTTCTTTTTCAGCAGATCGACGCACGCCCACATGAAGACCTTCTTCTGTTCGAATTTCTCGGCGTCGTGGTCGCGGATGATGTAGCTGACGGAAGCCTTCTCGACCGTACCGTTCAGTCCTACGCAGTGGTAGAATCCTTCGTACCCTTCGGTATGTTCGGGACGCTGGCAGGCCGGTAAGAGTCCCTGCAGGTCGCAGGCTACCTGAATGGCATTTATCATCTTGTCCTTGGCATATCCGGGGTGGACGTTGCGGCCCTGGATGTCGATTTTGGCGCTCGCGGCATTGAAGTTCTCGTACTCCAGTTCGCCCTCCATGCCGCCGTCCACCGTGTAGGCGAAGTCGGCGCCGAAAGCCTTGACGTCGAAGAAATCCACGCCCCGGCCCACCTCCTCGTCGGGCGTGAAGCCGATGCGGATTTTGCCGTGTTTGATTTCGGGGTGCGCGAGCAGGTATTCTGCAGCGGTCATGATCTCTGCCACGCCCGCCTTGTCGTCCGCGCCGAGCAGCGTCGTGCCGTCGGTGTGGATCAGCGTGTGGCCTTTGAAGAACTCCAGTTCGGGGAAGTCCGCGACCCGCATCGTGAGCTGGCCGTTCAGCGCGATGTCGCCGCCGTCGTACTCCTCGATGATGCGGGGTTTGATGTCCTTTCCGCTCATGTCGGGCGACGTATCCACATGGGCGATAAAGCCGATCACGGGAGCGTTCTCGCAGCCCGGCGTCGCGGGGACGGTGCCCATCACGTAGCCGTATTGGTCCATCGTGACTTCGGTCATGCCGAGCGCCTGCATTTCGTCGCGCAGGGCGGCCAGCAATACTTTCTGTTTCCCGGTCGAAGGAAACGTGTCGCTCTCCTCGGACGACTGGGTGTCGAAGGAGACGTATTTCAGGAATCTTTCTTTGAGGTCCATTGTGCTGTACTGTTTATGGTGTTACTATTGTGGCTGTCGAGCCATTGACGATTGCTATGGAGTGCGAGCCGTCGGGGTTTACCACCACCGACGTGCTGCCGCACGGAGGCATGACGACCGCATGGCCTCCGTCGGGCGTTACGACGACGGAGGGATAGGATGAGCCGGGAACGGATATGTGCGTTCCCACCTTGCTCTGTCGTTGCCGGTTGTTGGCGACTGCCGGGTTTTCCGTGCCGCTTCGCTGTACGACGGTCAGTGAGACGCAGCCTTGCAGCAGCGTTGCGGCGACGAGGAGTATGATCCCGGTTTTCATGCAGTGCGATGTTTTCTATTCTTCTTTTTTCGCCCGGAGCGTATGCCAACCGAAGTAACCGATCAGCGCGAGGTACATCGCCAGTCCGGTCCACTCTGCGGCGTTCGATGCGGCCCATTTGCTCATGAACCAGTCCACCTCGGCGAATTTCAGGAGGGCGCTCACCACGCCCATCAGCGCGCCGCCGGCGATGAAGCCCGATGCGATCAGCGTGCCGCGGTCGAAGCGCGCCTTGTTGAGGGCTTCGTCTTTCGAGCGGTTCGATACGAACCATGCTACCAGACCGCCGACTACCAGCGGGGCGTTCAGCTGCATCGGGATGAACATACCCAGTGCGAACGCGAGTGCCGGAACGCCGATCGAGGTCAGCACCAGCGCCAGCGCCGCGCCGCAGAAGTAGAGCATCCACGGGGTCTGGCCGCCGGTCATCAGGGGCTGGATCACGGCCGCCATGGCGTTGGCCTGCGGAGCCACGAGGGCGCCCTCGCCCACGAATCCGTACGATTTATTGAGGATAATCATCACGCCGGCCACGGTTGCCGCAGCAACGAACGTGCCGAGGAATTTCCAGGCTTCCTGCTTGCGGGGCGTGGTGCCGAGCCAGTAGCCGATCTTCAGGTCGGTGATGAAGCCGCCGGCCATCGAGAGCGCCGTGCAGACCACGCCGCCGATAATCAGCGCCGCCGTCATGCCCGTCGTGCCGCTCAGTCCGACGCTGACCAGCACCAGCGACGAGAGGATCAGCGTCATCAGCGTCATGCCCGATACGGGGTTCGTGCCGACGATGGCGATGGCGTTGGCCGCCACGGTCGTGAAAAGGAACGAGATGACGAAGACGATCAGAATGGCCGTCACGGACTGTACCCAGC
>CAKVKI010000414.1 GCA_934754975.1 uncultured Alistipes sp.
GTTCGGGGAAACATCTCACCAAAATTACTAAATTATTTCTAACTTTGCGCAAGATTGCACACTTTCCGTATTCACGACCGCACCGGCCGCCGGAGGACAAACGGCCGGAAAGGGAGCAAAACAGACATTTAACCGGGACAGGAACTGCGCGCCAAAATACAAAAGAGACAAAAAAAGGTTATGAGTATGAGATTATTGCCGGCCGTCCTTCTGAGCCTGATTCTGACCTCCTGCTGGGGGAACGCCCGCAAAAGCGTCGATTCCAACGCTGCCGATTCCGTTTCGTTACAATCCCCGCAGTCCAAAGCGGACACAACCGCCGGCACGGATTGCGACGCGGAGCAAAACACAGAACAGGATCGGGACGAACAACTAACGCCCGTCTCCCCCGACGCCATAAAACCCCTCCTGGACAAGGAAAAACAGATGAGGGCCGCATTGACCGAGCAACTGAAACGCTCCACCCCGCAGCAGGCCGACAGCATATACCGTTCGGACGGATACCTCTTCCAGAACACCGAAGAATTCATCGCCCTGACGGACAAAACCCTCGCGCTCGTGGAGCGGGTGGGCGACTGCGGCGGAGATTTGCTGCCGGGCGACTCCACGGTGATCCGAATGCTGCACGAATCGGGATGCGAGATCTTCTACCAGGGCGAAGGGTATGCCGAGCTGGGCGCCGGACAGTATTATTATTACGATATCTTCAAGCCCTACCTGTCCGAACCGACCAGACGGTTCGCAGAACTGCAGACATACAACGACACGCAGTTATTCGCCGACGCCGGCCTGATAGAACCGGCAGACTCCCTGTACGCCCGGTGCCTGCGATGGGAGGAGTACACGGACGATTACCCGGAGTCGCCTTACGCCTCGCAGATCAGTGAAGAGTATAAGTTGTATATGCAGAACATCCTGTTCTGCCACATGGACAACACCGCCACGTTCGAAGGGAGCTGGATCGACGACAAATACGTGCTGGGCAGAATATACGATTACAACCTCGAAGAGATACGCTCGCTGGAAAAGACGGGCCGAGGAACGAAAACCAACCGCATCGTCGCACAATATCTCGACGAACTGGGCAACCAGGACTACCGCTATTCCAAAGAGCTGGAAGAGCGGATATTGGCACTGTGCGGATGGATGGACAAATCCGCTCCGGACAAGCGGGCAAACGATGAATAAACGAAAACACACGGCATGATCCGAGAATTCCACCAAATCGACCTGAGCGGCCGCAACAGTTTCGGCGTCGGACAACAGGCGGCGCGTCTCGCCGAATTCGAGACCGAAGAGGACCTGCGCACGATCTTCAGCGGCGGGATGCCCGAACGCTGGGCGGTGCTGAGCGGCGGCAACAACATTCTTTTCACGCGCGACTACGACGGGCTGCTGCTGACGCCCATCACCCGGCAAATCACGTCCCTCGGCGAAGAGGGCGACACGGTCCGCGTGCGGGTCGATGCGGGCGTGGAGTGGGACGACCTCGTAGAATGGGCCGTGGAACGCGGCCTGTGGGGAATCGAAAACCTTTCGCTCATACCCGGCAAGGCGGGCGCGGCCCCGGTGCAGAACATCGGCGCCTACGGCTGCGAAGCCAAAGACGTGATCGAACAGGTGCATATGTTCTGTACCGACACCTGCTCGGCGATGGTCATCGACGCGGCGCACTGCTGTTTCGGCTACCGCGAAAGCATCTTCAAGCACGAACTGCGGGGACGCGTCATCATCACGGCCGTGGACATCCGGCTTTCGCGCACGCCCCGCCCGCGGCTGGGCTACGGCGACGTGGAACGCGAGGTCGAAGCCCGCGGCGGGGTTACGCTGCGCAACATCCGCGAAGCGATCTGCGCAATCCGCCGCGCCAAACTCCCCGATCCGAAAGTAACGGGCAACGCGGGCAGTTTCTTCAAAAACCCGGTCGTGGACCAGTGCGTAGCGCAGCAGCTGCAGGCCCGATGGCCCGATATGCCGGTTTACCCGGCGGCGGGATGCGCCGGCAGGGTGAAACTGGCGGCCGGATGGCTCATAGACAAGGCCGGGCTGAAAGGTTACAAACGGGGAAGGGTCGGCGTCCACGAACGGCAGGCGCTCGTGCTGGTAAACC
>CAKVKI010000415.1 GCA_934754975.1 uncultured Alistipes sp.
TTGTTCGCCATTTCCGCGATTTTGATGGCGCCTTCGGCGGCCGCAAACGATTCGTGTCCGGCGAGGAACGCAAAACATCCGGTCTCCTCGCGCAGCAGGCGGGCGGCCAGGTTGCCGTGGCCGATGCCGACCTTGCGGTCGTCGGCCACCGATCCGGCGATGCAGAACGCCTGCAAGCCTTCGCCGATGGCTTCGGCGGCTTCGGCGGCCGTCTTGCAGCCCTTCTTGATGGCGATGGCCGCACCTACGACATAAGCCCATTTCGCATTCTCGAAACAGATTGGCTGCGTCTGCTCGCACATCTTATAGGGGTCGATTCCCTTGGCGTCGCAGAGGGCTTTCGCGCCTTCGATGCCTTTGATTCCATATTTTGCCAGCGCGGCATCGATCCGGTCGATGCGGCGCTCGTAGCTTTCAAATAAATTTGCCATAATGCTGTCGGTTTTTCGGGTTTTACTCTTTGCGGGGGTCAATGTATTTCACCGCTTCGGCAAAGCGGCCGTAAGTGCCTTTGGCCTTTTCAAGGGCTTCGTTGGCGTCCATGCCCTGTTTTACCATGTCCATCATCTTGCCCATGTGAACGAATTCATAGCCGATGACCTCGCCGTCGGCGTCGAGCGCCATGCGGGTGCAGTAGCCCTCGGCCATTTCGAGGTAGCGCGTGCCCTTGGCCAGCGTTCCGAACATCGTGCCTACCTGGCTGCGAAGTCCCTTGCCGAGATCTTCGAGCGATGCGCCGACGGCAAGGCCGCCCTCGGAGAAGGCCGACTGGCTGCGGCCGTAAGCGATTTGCAGGAACAACTCGCGCATCGCGGTATTGATGGCGTCGCACACCAGGTCGGTGTTCAGAGCTTCGAGGATGGTCTTGCCCGGGAGAATCTCCGAAGCCATCGCCGCCGAATGGGTCATGCCCGAGCAGCCGATCGTCTCGACCAGCGCTTCCTGGATGATGCCCTCCTTGATATTGAGCGTCAACTTGCAGGTTCCCTGCTGCGGGGCGCACCAGCCTATGCCGTGCGTCAGACCGGAAATATCGCTGATCTCCTTCGCCCGTACCCATTTGCCCTCTTCGGGGATCGGAGCCGACGGGTGATTGGCTCCTTTCTTGACGCAGCACATGTGCTGCACTTCCTGTGAATAGATCATAATGTTTGCTTGTGTTTATAACATAAACAATCCGTTCCGGCCGCCGAGGCCGGAAGAGGATAGATATTTTTCGAAGCGATATACCGCCATAACGCACCCATTTGGAGGGTTTTCCACTCTTTTGCAGGTATCATCAGCACATCCCGGTCGAGGGGCGGCGGTTAAAGGCAGATCCCATTGCCGGGGACAAAGATAATAAATAAGATCGAATCAGAACCCTATTTTCACGGTTTTATCCGGAACGCGCGGCCGGAATCGATATTAATCGGCAGCAAGGTTGCATGCGGCATGAGTTTCGAAAAAAAACTTTACGGTTTCGTTTCGAATCCCGGATTTTTTTGATAGATTTGTAAACGGACGGGACAGGGATGCCGTACCGGGCGGTGAAAATCCGCAGAAAACAGAAGGCCGCAGGGAAGGGAGGCTTCCGAAGCGGGAATCGAATCACGACAGGCAGGTTTCCGCAGCGGCGGAGAGAGCAACGATAAAAACGCAAGCATATGGAGCAGTACATTTTGGCATTGGATCAGGGGACGAGCAGTTCCCGGGCGATCGTATTCGACCGCAAAGGGCTGATTCGATCGGTCGCGCAGCGGGAATTCACCCAGCTATTCCCCAAACCGGGATGGGTCGAGCATAATCCGCACGAGATATGGTCGTCGCAGGCGTCGGTCATCGCCGAAGCGATCGCCGCCATCGACATCAACGGACTGAATATCGCGGGCATAGGCATTACCAACCAGCGCGAAACCACGATCGTATGGGATGCGGAGACCGAAGAGCCGGTCTACAACGCCATCGTCTGGCAGGACCGCCGGACCTCGGAGTACTGCGACAGGCTGAAAGCCGACGGAAAAACCGAATTCATCCGCGAAAAAACCGGATTGATAATCGACGCCTATTTCAGCGCGACGAAGATAAAATGGATTCTGGACAATGTCGCCGGAGCGCGCG
>CAKVKI010000416.1 GCA_934754975.1 uncultured Alistipes sp.
CCCAGAATCTGATCTTTACGCTTGGTGTGGCCGGGCAGATAGGAGATCAGAAATCGCCCGGATTCCCTGCCGGCGGTACATCCGGTACCGGTGTTTCGTCAGCCAATGCGCCGTGGCTCTCGATTGCCGAGCAGGCTGCTTATGCGCATCCTTACCTGCCGAAAACATATGACGGGCTTCCGACTGCCAGCCAGAATAATTATGGGAATACGATCAATCCGATTGCCGCTACCGAGCTGTCAGGTTATTCGAAGTCGCAGACTGTTGCTGTACAGACCAATGCCGCCCTGCAATGGGATCTCCCGTGGGTAAAGGGGCTCAGCCTGAAAGTTATGGGTGCGTATGACCGCAGTTCTACGACATCTAAAATCCTGAGTACACCTTATTTCGTCATGCTGGGCAGCACGCCGAACTCGACCAGTTCGGATATCACCTATTCCAAGGCGTCGGATCCGCGCAACAATGCGAACGTCACGACCGGCAAGAAAACCAATAACCTGACCGAAGGATTCTCACAGTGGCGGCGAATTACTTCTCAGGCCAGCATCAGCTATAAAAATACCTTTGCGGAGAAGCATAAAGTCGACCTGCTGGCACTGATCGAAACCCGTGATTACAAGACCAATAGATTCTCGGCTTCGGGTAAAGATATTCCTTTCCCGCAATTGCCTGAATTGAGCTATGCGACGACTCCGGCCGATAATCCTATAAGCGGCTCCAGCGATGCTTCGCGTAAAGTCGGACTGGTTTTCCGAGGCCAGTACAATTATGCCGATAAATATCTGTTCGAATTCTCCGGACGTTATGACGGGTCTTATAAATTTATCGGTAACATTTCGGGACGCCGCTGGGGATTCTTCCCTTCGGTATCGCTCGGATGGCGCATGTCGGAAGAGAGCTTCTTCGCTCCCCTGCGCAAGGCGGTTGATAACTTCAAACTCCGTGCTTCGTTCGGTTCATTGGGTGATGACTACGGTTCCGCGGCTTATGCTTTCCTGAGTACGTTCTCCAATGTTAGTACGGCACCGAGCGTCGTACTCGGCGGTGTAGGTCAGAACGGTATCATGACGTCGCTGGTGGCGAACGAACTTCTGACTTGGGAGCGTAATTATTCCTATAACGTGGGTTTCGATCTGGCAATGTGGAGCGGAAAACTCGGGGTCGAATTCGATGCTTTCTATAACTATATTTTCGATATTTTGGGATCGAATACCGGAAAACCCGCTTCGATGGGCGGCTATTTCCCTACTTACATAAATAACAATGCGCAGGATGTAAAAGGTATTGATGTCAAACTGACGCATCGGAACCATATCGGCAAAGATTTCCAGTATGGCGTTACGGTCAATATGACTTGGGCGAAAGATCGATGGCTCCGTTATCAGGACAGCCCCAATACGCCCGATTATGCCAAGCGTACCGGCAAGAGCCGTTATATGTCGATGGGCTTTATGGCCGACGGCCTTTTCCAGAGCGAAGAGGAGATCGACAATTCGCCGTGGATTTCCGGTTCGCGTCCCCGTGTCGGTGATATCAAGTACAAGGATCTTAATGGCGACGGCGCCATCACGTACGATCAGGACCGTGCATATCTCGGCCGTGGCCAGCGTCCGCAGTTCAACGGAAGTGTCAATCTCAATGCTTCGTGGAAAGGACTTGAGTTCGATATCCTGTTTGTCGGCGCCGCGGTTTGCGATGTTTCGCTGACGGGTACCTATTACAACTACAATGAGGACAATACGCTCTTTACCCGTCCGTTCAAGGCCGGGGCCAATTCGCCGCGCTATCTTGTCGAAAAGGCATGGACGCCCGAAAATCCCAATGCGGAATATCCGCGTCTGTCGCTCAATCCGCCTAACACGAACAATGCCTATGCTTCGTCGTTCTGGTACCGCGACGGTAAATATCTGCGTCTGAAATCGATTCATTTGGGCTATACGCTGCCCAAAAACTGGACCAACAAACTGCGCATACAGAAAGTTAAGGTTTATGTCGAGGGTAACAACCTCTGCACATGGTCGGGTCTGCCCGAAGGCGTCGATCCAGAATGGCCGGGCGTGACCAACGGTTACTATCCGCAGCAGCGTACGGTTGTGGGC
>CAKVKI010000417.1 GCA_934754975.1 uncultured Alistipes sp.
GTATTAGCGGTTCCCCTTTCCCGTTCATTAGGTAAGAAATCTACTTATATTTCGACTATGGCTGCTTTGGCAGTATTAAGTATTTTGTTCTTTTACCTGCCTTGTACGCCATCAGGTTTTTGGTTGATGCTGGCTATGCAAGTCGTCATATCTGTTTGCACAGGTATTGTATCTCCGTTGGTATGGAGTATGTATGCGGATGTTTCAGATTATGCCGAACTAAAAGACGGAACGGCTTCAACAGGACTCATTTTCTCTTCTTCATCTATGGCGCAGAAGTTTGGCGGTGCGTTTGGGGGGGCTGCCGTTATGTGGATTCTGGCTGCATTCGGTTACAATACGGCCGAGGGAGCAGTACAAACAGAAGAAGCCTTGACCGGACTGAATTTGCTGATGAGTTGGATACCGGCTGCCGTGGCCGTTTTGGCTATGATAGTCGTATACTTTTATCCGTTGACAAAGAAACGTGTTGCAGAGGTTGATGAAAAACTGAAGAAGATACGGGCTGCCCAGCTATAAATGACGGGAAATAATTGGTATTTGTAAATGATTAAATTGCAAATTGAATGATGGATATCAAGAGTATGAGAAAAGAAATGGAAGCAGAGTTGATAGGCAACATCCTTCCATTTTGGATGAACAGAATGAAAGATGAAGTGAACGGGGGATTTTATGGCCGTATTACGGGAACAGGCATCCTGATGCCGGAAGCAGAGAAAGGGGCCATTTTGAATGCACGTATTCTCTGGACATTTTCGGCTGCTTACCGCTTGTTAGGAAATGAAGAATATCTGACTACAGCAACCCGTGCCAAGCGAATCATCATTGACCGTTTTTATGATAAAGAATTCGGTGGTATCTATTGGTCACTCGATTATAAAGGGAATCCGTTGGATACCAAAAAACAAATATATGCCATCGGATTTGCAATTTATGGCTTAAGTGAATACCATCGTGCTACAGGTGATAAGGAGGCCTTGGACTATGCTATCCGCTTGTTTGAAGATATTGAAAGGTATAGCTTCGATTCCGTAAAGAATGGATATTGTGAAGCCCTTACCCGGGGATGGAGTGAGCTTGCCGATATGCGTCTGAGCGATAAAGATGAGAATGAATGTAAAACCATGAATACCCATCTGCATATTCTGGAGCCTTATACTAATCTTTATCGTGTATGGAAGAATGATTCGCTGAAAAGTCAGCTTTGTAACCTGATAGAGATTTTTATCGATAAGATATTGAATGCTGAGACCGGGCACCTGGAGCTTTTCTTTGATGAAGACTGGAATAGTAAATATCGCATTGTTTCCTATGGACATGACATTGAAGCTTCTTGGCTGATTCATGAAGCAGCGTTGGTGCTGGGAGATGAGGCTCTGTTAGAAAAGGTGGAACCATTGGTTGAGTTTATAGCTGCCGCTGCCGATGAAGGCTTGGCATCCGACGGAGCTATGGCCTATGAAACTTTTCTTACAAAGCAAAGGACGGATACAGACCGTCACTGGTGGGTGCAAGCTGAAAATATAGTAGGACACAGCAACCTTTACCAGCACTTTGATGATGAGGTAGCCTTACAGAAAGCTTTCCGTTGCTGGGAATTCATCAAGAAGAATCTGATAGACAACCGGAATGGCGAATGGTACTGGAGCATATATGCAGATGGTATGGTAAATACCGACGATGATAAAGCGGGTTTCTGGAAATGCCCGTACCATAATGGACGTATGTGTATGGAAATAATGGAACGCTTTTCATAGATATCTTCCTCTAACAAGCTTTTCCGAAGTACTCCGGTTTCAGTAACTTTTCATCAAGCAACCGGAGTACTTCTGCTTTATCTGTTCCCCTGACTACAATCGATACATCATTCTCGTCACTTCCGTACGAAATCATTCTCAACGGGATATTCTTCAGTGCATCAATAATCCGGCTTTCCATGGCGATGCACGAAGACTTCATATTACCCACAACCGAAACAATGGACATACGGTCCTCTACCCATATCTGGGCATATCTGTTTAGTTCACGCAGAATACGGGACAGGAACTCCTTGTTATCCGTCACAATCGATATATTATCATTGGATGAAGTTAACAGGC
>CAKVKI010000418.1 GCA_934754975.1 uncultured Alistipes sp.
CGCAGTTGGGAATGATCAGCGCCACGAAGAAATAGACGGTCAGCAGCGTCGTGAAGCGGCTGCGGGTCTTGACCGTACGTCGTCTGTTTGCCCTGTTCGGATCAGCATTCATATCGTTACACTAACCTAAAAAGCTTCGTTTATGCTCAGCAGGAAGCCGCTTGTCTTCTTGCCGAAGCCGTAATCGAGTCGCACATTGACCCGTTTCTTCAACTCCCAGCGCAGGCCGACGCCATAGTTGGGAAGCGTCTCGGACCAGTCGAACCGGTCCAGGTCGCTGAACACGTTGCCGGCGCCGCCCCAGAAGGTGCAGCCGATGCGCCGCCAGATGCGCTGGCGCAGCTCGACCTGAAACGTTATCATGTCGTTGTCCGTATAGCGGCCCTGGTAATACCCGCGCATCCGCTGCGATCCGCCCATGCGGGCCAGCATCGGCCACGGAGTGCCTTCGGAGTTGAACTCCGCATAGAGGTCCGTTGCGAGGATGCCGCCTTTCCACAGCTGTTTGTAGTAGTCGGCCGTGAAGGTCGTGCGCCACAGCGAACGGCCGCAGTTGCCCAGCCCCTTGGGAAACAGCGTTTCCTGCAGGCTGATATAAACGCCCTTGAACGGGTTGGGAATGAAGTCGCGCGAGTCGTATTCCAGAATCGCCCCGACGCCCGTCGCGGTGTAATGCGTCTTTTGTCCGTACAGGTAGCTCTCGCCCAGCGGCTTGAAGTTCTTGCCCTGCGTATGTTCGAAACTGAGGATGCCGCCCACATATGTATTGGGCAGCACCCGGTGCAGGTAGCGCGCCTTGATCAGGTAGCGTTTCTCGTCGTAGGAACTCTCCTCGTTGTGGCGTCCGTCGTTGTACCCGATGCCCCACATATCGCGGGGCGCCGAAGCGAACATCACCGTATAGTCGATGCGCTTGCTGTTGTGGGAGAAGATATTGTTTCCCGTTACGCCCAGCGCATAGAATCCCGAAATCGAGACGTTGGCGAAGATCGAAATGTCCGACGGCGAAGTGACCGAGTCCGTACGGTCTATGCGGTAGAGTCCCGCCGCCAGCAGTCCGATGCCGAGACTCGTATTCTTCGAGTAACTCGGACCGCCGGCAAAGGTGAAGTCGATTTTCTTTTCGAACGTGCGGTCGCGCGTCGATCCCTCGAAATATTTCACCACGCGCCGCGGGAACGAGAGCCGCTTCTGCGGCTCGGGCTGTTCCGGAAGCGGGGTATAGCTGTAATGCAGTGTGTCGTTGCCGTTGATATAGACTCCCTCCTGGGCAGCTCCCTGCAGAGCGATGCACAAGGCGAAAGACAGAACGGCGATTATGCGAAGCATCCGGCTATTTGTACTTCTCGATCGTTTCGTAGAAATCGGCCTTGTCCTGCTCCGAGAGGACTCCCTTGCGCAGGAAGACCAGTTCCCCCTCTTTCGACACGATCATCAGCACGAACTGGTTGTTGCAGTCGCCCAGTTCCCATGCCGTACTCACGATGCGGTCCTGATCGGCAAGTACCAGCGCGCCGTTCTTAGCCGTGCGTTTCTTGGCCATGTTGCGGGCCATGCCGTTGGGAACCATCGGGGCGTCCTTGAGGTTCATGATGCCGAAGCCGAAAATATTGTCGCTCTGGGCGCGGTGGTTCTCTTCCAGCTCGACCGTGAAATCGTTGTTCTGCTTGTGGCGGTCGGGGTCTACATAGAATATCATCAGGTTCTTCTCGCCCCAATGCGGCAGTTTGGTCGGTTTGCCGTCGAGGTCGAGTACTTCGACATTATTCACTTTGCGGGGCAGCTCTTGAGCCGCTGCTGCGGATGCGGCGAGCGTGAGGGCGGCCAGCATCCCAATTACTTTCATCTTCATCGTATTCTGTTTTTTGGTTTCAAATGAAAACAAATCGGGGCAAAGTTACAACTTTTCCGCCAACATCCCGACAACCAGCCGTTATAATATTGTCCGGATGGTTCACTTTTTTGGTTTGGCGGACGTCAAAGCCGTGTCGAAGGCATAAAGTCCGCCGCCGGAAATAATCAGGAAGACATAAATTCCCAGCCATACGAATTCCAGCTCCCCGGCGCCGAATCCGCCC
>CAKVKI010000419.1 GCA_934754975.1 uncultured Alistipes sp.
GCGCAGACCTGGCCCGTAATATCGACCTGCAGGGCCGAATTGATAGCCGTCACGCGGTCGTTCTTCGAGATGATGTAGGGATCGTTGGTGTAACCCACGTCCATCATCAGCACGCCCGGGTTGTCGTCGATGAAGTCGTAGACGCGCTGCGAACCCATCAGGAACGTCGAGACCATCTTACCCTGGTCGATGTTCTTGGCTTCGCCGTTGATGACGCCGCTCGCCACCAGGGGAAGTACGCCGTCGGCGAACATTTCGGTATGGATACCGAGGTTCTTGTGGTTGCCCAGCTGCGCCAGCACGGCGTTGGGGATGGCGCCGATACCCATCTGCAGCGTGGCACCGTCTTCGATCAGGGCTGCACAGTGCTTGCCGATGGCCGTTTCGGTCTCGTTCGGCTCGGAGAAGTGCGCCTCCATCAGCGGAGTGTCGTCCTGCACGAAGAAATTGATCTTCGACGAGTGGATCATGGCCTGTCCGAATGCGCGGGGAACGTACTTGTTCACCACTGCGATCACGTAATCTGCAGTCTCCACGGCGGCCAGCGTCGCGTCTACCGACGTGCCGAGCGATACGAAGCCGTGTTTGTCGGGCGTCGATACCTGAATCATCGCCACATTGCAGGGAACTGCGCCGCAGCGGTACAGGCGCTGCGTCTCGCTCAGGAAAATCGGAATGTAGTCGGCATAGCCGCTCTGCGTTACTTTGCGGACGTTGCCGCCCACGAAGAACGAGTCGAGCTGGAACACGCCTTCGAATTTCTCGTCGGCGTAGGGCGCCGGGCCTTCGGTGTGCAGGTGATGGATGTGTACATCCTTCAGTTCACCGGCCTCGCCGCGCGCGCACATGGCGTTGATAAGGCACTGGGGAGCCGAAGCCACGGAACTCAGGTGTACGTGGTCGCCCGATTTGATAACCTTGACGGCTTCTTCGGCAGTGGTAAATTTGATCTGGGTAGTCATTTTTACTTTAAGTTTGTATTGGTTTTAGTTCGCTGTAACCTTGTTTATGTTCTCCTGTACGTGATTTTTGATGGCTTTGTCGGAATAGGTCCAGTAGATCGGCACGTTGCGCATCGAAATGATGTTCAGTGCGTTGAGTGCAAGACCCATACTGACGTCCACGCGGTCGAGACGCTCCACGCCCGGCGCGATGTTGTAGAACGTCACCACGATATGTTCGGGCTGGCCGCTGCGCAGCGTGTAGATGCGGCCGTAATGGTCCGACGAAGGGTAGGCGAGGCCTTTGGCAAAGGCGTAGGTGCCGTTGCGTTCGCCGCCCATGTAGAGCCGGAAGCCGCCGTAAAGCGGCGTGATGTCGAAACGCAGCATGACAGTGCCCGAGATGTTGTCTCCGGCGCAGATGACGTTCGAGACCCGGAAGTCGTTCACGAACGAGGGGGTGATGATGTCCGAGGGCTGGTGTCCGCGGGCAAATTCTACGACGGCGTCGTTGCGCAGGCTCTCGAAGCGGCGGGCTTCCTGCCGGATCTTCTTTTTCTGGGCCTTTTGCAGCGCCTTCTGCTCCTTGGCCGAGGGGACGGCCTGGGGCTGAACGGCCAATGCCGCTCCGCACAGGGTGCAGAGCGACATCAGCAAAACAATCAGACGTTTCTTTAGCATAGCGTGGCTATTTGCGTTTTACTTCTACCTGTTCGTATCCTTCGACGATGTCGCCGACGCGAATATCGTTGAACGATTCGATATTCAGACCGCAGTCCTGGCCGTTGGTGACCTCCTTGACGTCGTCCTTGAAACGCTTGAGCGAGCCGAGCTTGCCGGTGTAGATGACGATACCGTCGCGGATGACGCGGATCGGGGTGTTGCGCTGGAGTCTGCCCTCGCGGACAACGCATCCGGCGACGGTGCCGACCTTCGTAATCTTGAAGATCTCCAGCACTTCGACCGAAGCGACGATCTCCTCCTTCATAACCGGTTCGAGCATGCCCTCGATAGCGTCCTTGATGTCGTTGATGGCGTCGTAGATGATCGAGTAGAGACGGATTTCGATCTCCTCCTTCTCGGCCAGCTTGCGCGCCGATGCCGACGGACGCACCTGGAAGCCGACGATGATGGC
>CAKVKI010000420.1 GCA_934754975.1 uncultured Alistipes sp.
GGACAAAAGCGTCGTAGACCTGATAAAGTCGCACTGCAGCGGACACATCGCCGATTTCCATCCCCGGATGACGCTGGCCGATGCCCGGGGCAAGATCCTGTTCATGATCCGCGAAGATTACAAGTCCGCCAACGGCGGCCGGTATCTGGGCGCCTACCTGAACTGGACGCACGACAAAGTCGTGTTCGAGACCACGCTCCACGGCAATACGGGCGAAACGGCGCCGATCAAGGTCAACGACCTGTACAACATCAAGAACGGGTCGTCGGACGGCGTGAGCAAATACGCTGCGATCGACGAGTGCATCGCCTACACGTACAACACGACGGACGTCACGCGCTGGTGCATGAACTACGTAAGCTGTTACGACACGGCGCACTGCAGCGTATCGGGAATCAGCATATTCGGGGCTGTGGGGGATTACGACTACTGCGCCAACCTGTATAACAGATACACGGCGGACAAGCTGAATCAGAAGAGCTTCCGCGGAAACGTCGGTATCGTCCTGATGGACTTCGCCGGAGCCGGGAACGCCACGATGACTTACGGACAGACCTACTCGAACATGCGGGTATACGGCGACGATCTGGTGAAAGCCGTCATCGACGCCAACAACAAGTGGGACCTGCGGCGCAACGAATAGCCGCCCGCAGTCCCTCCGAACAGCGCATTTTCAGCTACCCATCCGAAATACCCTTAACCAAAAAAACCTCCCGGCTTTTCCAAGTCCGGGAGGTTTTGCACACACAAACATTAACAATACAAATACAAACAACGCAAATGGCTGAATAGATCTATTTGTCTGGATACAAAGGTGCGGGTATTTTTCGGGCTGCACAATCACCAATAATGAGTATTTTCAGGGCGGCAGCTCACAAATTATAGTGAAAAGGTCGGACGGAAAGAGGTGAACTGCAACTTTTTATTTTGAATTTCGAAATAATGCACTATCTTTGCAGGCGAATTCCAATACACCCGGCGACCGTCGGGATTTTTCGAAAAAATCACTTTGAAATAGAACCATATGCAGGATTTAAAAGCGCTCGAAGGGAAAAGTCTCGCCGAACTGCGCGAAATCGCAAAAACGCTCGGCATCGAGGAGGTTATGATAAAGAAGCGCGAACTGATTGAAAAAATCATCGGAGGTCCCGTTCAGGAGGCTCCCGCAGAGAATAAAGGCAAACGAGGGAAGAGGAAAGAAGCGTCCGTAACGGAAGTTCCGGCGGAAGCACTGCCGGAAGCAGAGCCTGCCGCAATACCCGCCGCAGAGCCGGAAGCCGCGGCAAAAGCCCCCCGGGGACGCCGGCCGCGCATAACCAAGGCGGAGAACACCGCACCGATACAGCCGCAGACGGCGCTGACTCCGGAAATGCCCGCCGAGATGGAGTTCCCGACGAATATCGCGCAGAACGAACCGGCGGCGAAACCCGCGCAGGAAACAGCCGCCCAGCCGGAACCCAAACGGCGGGGCCGCAAGCCCAAGCAAGAGCAGGAGCAAGAACAGGGACAGGGACAGGAACAAGAGTCGGCACAGGCGGCGCCGGCAGAAGAAGCTTCCGCCCCCCGCCAGTACGAAGAGGAGGTAATTACCAAGGACGACTTCGCCGGAGAGATCGAAGGCGAGGGCGTACTGGAGATCATGCCCGACGGTTACGGATTCCTGCGCTCGGCGGACTACAACTACCTGAACTCGCCCGACGACATCTATGTCTCGCCGTCGCAGATCAAGCTTTTCGGACTCAAACCCGGCGACTCCGTGAACGGAGCGATCCGCCCGCCGAAGGAGGGTGAGAAATATTTCCCGCTGGTGCGCGTGAACGAAATCAACGGCCTCGCACCCGAATACATCCGCGACCGCGTACAGTTCGAATTCATGACGCCGCTCTTCCCGAGCGAGAAATTCTGCCTGACGGGAAACGGCCACAACAACCTCTCCACCCGTGTCGTAGACCTCTTTTCACCCATCGGCAAAGGCCAGCGCGCCCTGATCGTGGCGCAGCCCAAGACCGGTAAAACGGTATTGCTGCAGGCTATCGCCAACGCCATCGCCGACAACCATCCCGAAGTATA
>CAKVKI010000421.1 GCA_934754975.1 uncultured Alistipes sp.
GACCTGTGCCGAAAGTGTAACCTATCAGATTCTTATAGCGTTTCGGGCTGCCCAGCGCTTCGAGTTTGGCATTCACTTCGGGCAGTGCGCCGCCCAGCGCTTCGCCGTAGGAGAAGAGGTCTCCGTCGTTGTTGATGAAGACCGGAATTCCGAATTTGTATTCGAGGAACGGACCCAGCGCCACGCCTTCGCGGAACGAAGGGAAGTTGGGCAGGTAGCCGCCGATGATTCCGTTCGGGTAGTCGGCCGGACCGGGGAACGCGAAGCTGATGGCGACGGGTTTTTCCTCCAGTTTGTCGATGACGGCCTGGAAACCTTCGACCATCGTCGCCAGGCATTTGTCGAGGTTGTCGGCGTTCGACGGCAGCGTGATGGGATCGACGATGAATTTGTTGGCCTGCATGGCGCCGAACACCAGGTTCGTGCCGCCTGCGTCGAGTGTGATAACCACACGGTTGTCGTATCTGTACATGGTATTTTGGTTATTTGTTGGCTTTGGTTTTGATGCTGTAGGCGCAGAAGATCAGGTATGCGGCGCAGACGGTCAGGATGATGAGCGAGCCGACCTGCGAACCGACGGTTTCGGTCAGCAGTCCCATCAGGGGGGGAATGATCGCACCGCCGCAGACGCCCGTAATCATCAGGCCCGAAATTTCATTGGCCTTGTCCGGGCGGCGGCGCAGCGCCAGCGAGTAGACGATCGAGAAGACGCACGAGAGGGCGAAAGCGAAGACGCCCACGCAAACCAGGATTTCGATGTAGCTGTTTGCGAAATAGAGTACGCCCAGCGCCGCGAGCATCACGACGAGGTTCACGCGCAGGTAGCGGATGTCCGAAAGGCGCGCCAGCAGGAATGCGCCGATGAACGCGCCTGCCGTACGGCAGAAGAAGTAGACGCTCGATCCGAGTCCTGCGTCGGTGATTTCGAGTCCGCAGCGTTCGATCAGCAGTTTGGGCGTCAGCGTGTTCATGCCCACGTCGAGACCGACCGTACAGAGAATGCCGACGAAGAAGAGCAGGATATGGCTGTCCTTGAGCAGTGAGAACGTTTTGCCGACCGAACTGCCCGACTGCACGGAAACCTCTTCTCTGGGGATCGAGGTCATCATCAGCCAAAGCGACGAAAGGAGCGTGATTGCGGCGAAGATCGGGAACAGGTACTGCCAGTTGCCGAAGACCTTCACCGCGAAGACGGCGATGATCGGACCCATGAACGACGAAACGGCTTTCACCACCTGTCCCGCCGTGAGCGAGCTGGTGAGCGATTCGCCCGCGACGACGTTCGTCAGCAGCGGATTGAGCGACACCTGCAGAATCGTATTGCCGATTCCCAGCAACGCGAAGGCCACCATGCAGGTTGCGAAATTATACGACACGAACGGAATCAGCATGCCGATGATCGTGATGACGTTGCTGATCTGGACGGTGCGTTTGCGGCCGATGCGGTTCATCGCCAGCGCCACGGGCACCGAGAGCAGCAGGAACCACAGGAACACCATCGAGGGAATAAATCCGGCGAGGGCTTCGCTGAGGTTGAAATCGTTTTTTACATAGGTGGTCGAGATGCCGACCACGTCGCAGAACCCCATCACGAAGAAACTGAAAAGGATGGGCATTACTTTGGTTACAGAGGTTTTACGGGCTGATTCCATTAGTTTGGGTTTTTGCACCCCAAAGATAGTAAAAATATGGTGAACCCGGTAGCCTTAAGTCCGAAAGTGTACTAATCCGGCAGAAAAATTTACTCACGGAAGCCTGTTCGGAGGGTATTTCGTGCGTTTTTTTATATCTTTGTTCGACTTTCGAACCCATAAAACGATCCTTTGAAATGAAGAAATTGCTGATTCTCGCCCTGTTTGCCGCGACGACGCTTTGCGCTGCAGCGCAGGAACTGACCGTGGCCACCTATAATATCCGCAACGCCAATCAGGGCGACGCCGAGCGCGGCAACGGCTGGGAACGCCGCGGCCCGTGGGTGTGCCGCCTGATCGAATTTCACGGATTCGACATTTTCGGAAGTCAGGAAGTACTCGACAGCCAGCTGCACGACATGGTGGCG
>CAKVKI010000422.1 GCA_934754975.1 uncultured Alistipes sp.
CAGGGCATGGTCTACGCCTCGGCCGACTGCAAAACGCCGGGACTCAGGGGCGAGTACTTCGCCAATAAGCATTTCGAGGGAACTCCCGCGCTGACGCGCGTCGATACGAAAATCGGCTTCAACTGGAAGGATAAGGCTCCGGCCGAAGGGCTTCCCGCCGACGGCTTCTCGATCCGCTGGACCGGCGTGTTCGTTCCCGAATCCGACTGCACGGCTTCGCTGGTCATGCGCGGCGACGACGGTTACAGGCTCTTCGTGGAGGGCGAAGAGGTGCTTTCCGACTGGGGCAACCACAGCGCGACGACCCGCAAGGGGAGCGTTGAAATGAAGGCCGGCCGGAAATACGCTCTGCGGTTGGAGTATTTCGACAACGCCTCGTCGGCCGAGGTGTCGTTCGGCTATGCGACCGCCGATCCCCGCGCCGAGGATGCCCGGATCGCCCGGGCCGACGCCGTGATCTACTGCGCCGGATTCGACAGCTCCAACGAAAAGGAGAACCATGACCGTACCTTTGCGCTTCCCGAAGGGCAGTCCGAAGAGATCGCCCGGCTCGCGGCGCTCAACGAGAACCTGATCGTGGTCGTCAACAGCGGCGGCGGTGTCGATTTCTCGACGTTCGGCGACAAGGCCAAAGCGATTCTAATGGCGTGGTATCCCGGACAGCAGGGCGGTCAGGCGATCGCCGAGATTGTGACGGGGCGGATCTCGCCCAGCGGCCGCCTGCCGATCTCCGTCGAGCGCCGCGCCGAGGACAACCCGACGTTCGGCAGCTATTACGAGAATGTAGCGCGCACCCACCGCAAGAACACCATGCAGAAGCGCGTTACGTACAGCGAAGGCGTGTTCGTCGGTTACCGCGGTTACGAGCGCAGCGGGGTCAGGCCGCTCTATCCGTTCGGTTACGGACTGAGCTATTCGACGTTCGAATATGCGGACCTGAAGGTCGAGAAACGCGGCGGCGGGGCAGTCGTGTCGTTTGTGGTGAAGAACACGGGCGGGATGGATGCCGCCGAGGTGGCGCAGGTCTATGTGGGCGACGTCGAAGCCAGCGTGCCGCGTCCTGCCAAAGAGCTGAAAGGCTATGAGAAGGTCTTCCTGAAGAGGGGCGAACAGAAGCGCGTCGAAGTGACGCTGACCGACGAAGCCTTCTGCTTTTACGACATCTTCTCGCACGGGTTCGTGACCGAGCCGGGCGATTTCAACATCTTCGTGGGATCGTCGTGCGAGGATATTCGCCTGCAGGGCAGTGTGACGCTCTGACCGCCCGGGGAATCCGGTAAAAAAGAACAGCGGCCCCCTGAAAGGCCGCTGTTCTTTTTGTGCTTATGCCTGTGCGCGCTCTTTGCCTCCGGGGTTGCATTTTTTCCGGGGCCGGCGCGTCTCGCAGAATCCGGCACATGCTGTATCGTCAGGTGCATCCGGTTCTGTCCCGGACTTTCCGTAAGACCGGCACGGATTACTGCGCGCAGATGCGCGCCGCATAACCGCCGCCCGGGGCCATCCGTATCTTCAGTCTGCGGTCCTGCGGAAGCTCGGCGATCTGCTTCCGGTAGTCGCGGGCCGCACGGTCGGCATTGATGCCGTCGGCGAAGCTCTCCACCTCGTAACTGCCTGCGGGGAGGAACGACAGGTCGAGTTCCAGCTCGCGGAGCGTCCAGTCGGTCATCGCGCCGATGTACCACGTGCCGCCCGCACGGCGGGCAATGGCGACGTACTCGCCGACCGAACCCTTGAGGGCCACGGTTTGATCCCAGACGGTCGGAATCCCGGCGATGAATCCGAAGCACTCCGCTTCCTGCAGGTAGTTCGACGGCGAATCGCAGAGCATGGTGATCGGCGATTCGAAGACGACGTATTGGGCCAGCTGGCGGCAGCGGGTGCCCTGGCTCATGGCTTCGCTGTTCACGGGGCGGTAATTGTTCTTCGTGGCGTTGCGCATGGCCCCCTGCGTGTAGTCCATCGGCCCGGCGACCATGCGGATGAAGGGCATCGTAACGTCGTAGGTCACCATATCGACCGTCGCGGGCGACCATTTGAGCTGTTCCAATCCGAA
>CAKVKI010000423.1 GCA_934754975.1 uncultured Alistipes sp.
GGCGGCAATGGTCGCTCCAATAGGTGTCGAGGATGCGCAGTTCGGTTTCATAGGGATCGCGGCCCTCGGCGCGGAAATACTTCACCACCTCGCGCAGGTCGTCGGCGTTCATCGCCAGTCCGTACTGCGCGCAGTAGGGCGCCAGCTCGGCGTCGGTCATCTTCGTGAAGCCTTCGAGTACGGCGACGGGTTTCACTTCGGCCTGCTCCATGTCGCTGAGTACGCTCAGGTCCTTCTCACGCGACTCGACGGCATTGATATAGTAGTGTTTGATCCGGGCGATCTCTTCGTCGGTCACCGAGCCGCCGAACAACAGCAGTTTCGACGAACGGATGCGCACTTCGGCCGACGGGTCGATCAGCCGAACGCAGTCCACGGCCGACGCGGCGCGCTGGTCGAACTGGCCGGGAAGATACTCCACGGCGATATACTTCTGTCCCGCAAGGTCGCACGCATCGGTCACGCTGTCGGTCACCACTTCGCCGAAGACGCTGTAGCGGGTCTTTCCGAGCAATTCCTCCGAAAAGCCGAACAGATCGTAAACGTTCAGCAGCCGCAGTTCGCGGATATCGAGGTTCAGGTTGGCGTTCAGTTCCCGGCGCAGGCTTTCGGCCTCGACCCGGAAACGGGGATGTTTTTCAACAAAAATCCGGTAGTTTTTCATCCTATATCGTTTAATATTCTTCATTTATTGCTGCGTCCCGCACCGTCCGGTCTCCGTCCTCGCCGCCGGAAGATCCTTTCATCCGCCTGCGGCTCATGCGGGATACGCCCTGTTATTTCACAAACCGATCGGCCCAGCAGTTCCTGTATTCCGCCGGAGTCATGCCCACGAAGGTAATGTGTCCCATCTTGCGCTTCGGCCGGCTCTCGGTCTTGCCGTAGAGCCGAACATGCACGCCCGGACGGTTTTCGGCGGCGATCGCTTCGGCCGCTTCGAGGTCCTGCCCCAGGATATTCTTCATCACGGTCGGGGCCACCAGCCGCGGCTCCTGCAACGGCTCTCCCAAAAGGAAGCGGACCAGTTCGCGGAACTGGTTGGTCGTACAGCCTTCGATCGTATAGTGTCCCGAATTGTGGGGGCGCGGCGCCATTTCGTTGAAGAAAAATTCACGGCCCTTCACGAAAAATTCGATCGCCAGAATCCCGCGGTAACCGCACGACAGCATAAACCGCTCGCCGGCGGCGGTCATCCGCCCGCGCAGTTCGTCGTCCATCTCCTCAGCGGGCACGAAGCACAAATCGAGAATGCCGTCGCGGTGGACGTTGCGGCCGATGGGGAACGTAACGACGCGGCTTCCGTCGGAAACCAGCACGACGCTGGCTTCGAAATCGAAGGGCACGAACTGCTCCAGAATGCAGGGCACAGCGAGCATCGGCAAAGCCTTCTCGATGTCGGCCTCGGTCTTCAGCACCAGCTGCCCGTGGCCGTCGTATCCCAGCGTCCGGGTCTTCAGCACGGCGGGCAGGCCGATCTTAGCCACAGCGGCGCGCAGCGACGCTTCGTCGTCCACGGCGGCGTATCGGGGCGTCGCCAGCCCGCCTGCACGGGCGTTGTCCTTCTCGCGCAGGCGGTCCTGCGAATCGTACAGCGGCCGGAAGCCCTGCGGAATATTGTATTTTTTTTCGAGCGGAATCAGCACGCTGCCCGGCACGTTCTCGAACTCGTATGTCACTACGTCGCTGCGGCGGCAAAGCTCCTCCAGCGCCGCCGGATCGTCGTACGCCGCCACGATCCGCTCGTCGCTGAGCGCAAAGGCCGGAGCGTCCGCCGCCGGATCGAGACACACCGTACGCGCACCGAGCAGGTGCGCCTGTTCGATAATCATCAGCCCTAGCTGACCGCCGCCTATGATGCCGATCGTCTTCATCTAAAGTTCCGCTTTAAGTACGTCGGCGGTCTGTTTGGCACGGAACGCTTCGAGCCGGGCCGCGAGTTCCGCGTCCTGCAAAGCGAGGATCGACACGGCGATCAGCGCCGCATTCTTCGAACCGTTGATCGCCGTGGTGGCCACGGGAACGCCCGCAGGCATCTGCACGATCGACAAC
>CAKVKI010000424.1 GCA_934754975.1 uncultured Alistipes sp.
AGTACAATCAGGCACGACCGGAAAAAGTCCGCAACACAGAAGGTACGGACTTTTTCGGTCGTATTTCGTGCCTGAAAGGCACTGCAAAAGCCTATTTCAGAGGGATTGTCAGAAGGATAGACGCACACCCAGCCGCAGGGTCAGCGACAGCGGCGAGTCGGTCCGTGAAGTTCGCAGATCGGTTTCCGTGAAATAATAGGAGACTTCAGGCTCGAAATAGAGTCCGACAAGCCCGCCCAGATCGTACTGCGCGCCCGCAGCGCCCAATACGGACCATTGTACGCCCGGTTCGTCCACCGACTTCGACCCGAATTTCGCGGCAACGCACTTTTCTACCATGCCGCCGGCGCCTACATACAAAGAGAAACGGCCGGTATCCAGGAACTGCCAGTTCATACGCAGCGGGACGCCGATAAAATGCAGTTTCTGGCTGATATCCTGCCGGCTGGATTTCATACGGACATCGGCCCAGAGCAGCGTGTAATTGACGCCGCTTTCGAGCGACAGGCCGTGCGCAAAATCCTTGCGCACCGAGAGTCCGAAGCTGAGCGGCTGGTGGTGTTCGAAGGAATAATCGTCGTAATTGTATTTCAGCTGGGCCATCGTGCCGTCGCTGCCGCCCACCGGCGAGTCGGACATCATCAATCCGGGACCGGGTCCCGCCGACACACTCCCCGCGCTCGTCACGCTGCCGGCCGCAAAGAGCGACACGGAAGTTTTCCTGCGGGATTTCGGCTGTTCAAAGGCGATCTCGTCGCCGTAATAAGATGTAGTACCCGGATAGGTCCGCGCCGATGCGGAGGTCTCGTTCCGGGTTGTTTTCTTTTGCTCGACAGAACCGGTTGCGGCTGTTCTTTCCGGCTGCGACTCCCCTGCCGCATTATCTTCCGGAGCGGTTTGCGGCTGGGAATCCACTGCATCGACCGGAACCGCCGTCTGCGGGGCGTTCTGCGCTACGGCATTCGCCGGATGTGCGGCCCGCACTGTTTGCCGGGCGTGAGCTTCTTCGCCCGGCAGCGACTCGGCCTGCACCACCTCCTGCGGCGGCACGATGGCCCGGAGCGACTCTTCGAGCGCTTCGATTCCTCCGGCCGGCTGCGGCTGGTTGTCCGCGGCGGGACTGCCGCCGTCTGTTGCCGATGCGATAACAAACCCTTTATCCCCCAAATTACGATTTTCATGCAGCAGCAGTTCCCCGCCTCCGACAAAAATCAGCACGGCAGCAGCAGCGGCAGCAATCCGCGGCCAATATCTGCGCAATACGGAAATCCGGGGCGCCGGAGCTTTCAGCTCGCGCTCCAGGCGCGCCCATCCGTCGGCCGGAGGAGTCACCTCGGCGTCCCGGAGCGCGCTCCGCATTACATCTGTCCAGTCTTTATTTTGTTTCATAATCTAATGTGTCTCCATATAAGCCCCGATCCTGCGGGCCAGCAGCGTCCGCGCCCGGAACAACTGCGACGAGGAACTTTTCTCGTTGATCCCCAGCATCTGCGCGATATCGCGGTGCGAATAGCCTTCGATGCAGTAGAGGTTGAACACCGCACGGTAACCGTCGGGCAACTCGCTCACGAACTCCATCAGCACGTCGCGCGGAATACGCGCGATCTCCGACGGATCGGGTTCGGGAACGTCGGGAAGCGGCCGGCCTTCGTCGAGCGTCCTGAGGTTCAGTTTATTCCGGTTCCGGAGCCATTCGAGCGCCACATTCACCGTAATGCGCTCCATCCACGCGCGCAGCGAACCGGGTCCACGGTAGGAGAATCGGTCGAAAGCCCCGTATATCTTCAGGAACGCATCGTGCATCAGGTCTTCGGCGGTAGCCCGGTCGCCCGAATAGCGGAGGCAGACGGCCAGCAAACGGGCTGCATAGCGGTCGTACAGCTCACGCCGGGCTGTATCTTCCCCCTCTCTGCACCCCTCGGCCAGTATCTGCTCCTCCATTTCCATATTTGCGTTCACTCTTATAAATGGTATAAAGACCAAAAGACTGCACGGGAGCAAAAAAAAATTTACGCCGCATGCAGTATTATCCTCCAAAATACGTTT
>CAKVKI010000425.1 GCA_934754975.1 uncultured Alistipes sp.
CCGCCCGGCTCACCTTGGCCTGGTCGTCTTCGGTGTCGCATTCGATGTTGTAGACGACGTGGAACGACTTGAATACGCTTTCGGACCGCACCTCTTCGGTCGAAAGTTCGCCCGATACGCTGATCTCGAAGCGCTTGGGACGCAGGCGCTCCTTCTCCATAATCATCAGGGCCGTCATCCCCGAACATTTGGCCGCGGCATAGAGCAGCAGGGTCTTGGGATTCATCTCCCCGCAGTCGGGACCGTTTTCGGGCACGAGTTTCGAATCCCCGGTAAGCTGCAACGTTACTTTTTCAATCATATGGCTGAATTTTTATTGAACAACGCTCTTCGGGCAAGAATCGTACCTTAATGCCTTGTTCCGGCCGCTTCGGCCGGCTCCCGCTGGGAAGCCGTTTCGGACCTGCGAAGCGGGTGCAGGATCGTGAAACGGGTGCCTCTGCCGGATTCGGACTCGACCGAAATGGCGCCGCCCAGATACTCGGTGATCGTGCGGCAGATCGAAAGTCCGAGCCCGACGCCTTTGACGAATGAGTCGGCTTTGTAGAATCGTTCGAAAATCCGCTCCAGATGCTCCTGTGCAATGCCTTTCCCGGTGTCGTGGACGAACAGTTCGATCTGCTCCTGTTCCTGTGAAAGCCGGAACCCGAAGGTAATGCAGCCTTTGTTCGTGAATTTTGCGGCGTTGTTGATGAGATTATTGACGACCTGCTTGAGCCGCGATGCGTCGGTGATTATCGGTGTGTCCGCCTGCGGCATGTCGAGCCGCAAACAGACGCCTTCCGGCATGCAGAGTTTCTGGGCCTGGTAGATATCCGTCAGCAGAGCGTGCAGCGAGTACTCCCCGAAATGGAATTCCATGGTGTTCGATTCGATCTTCGAAAGGTCGAGAATATCCGAAATCAGGCGCAGCAACTGGTCTCCGTTGCTCGTTATGAGCCGGCTGTACTCCTGCTTTTCCTCCTCGCTGAAAGGAACGTCTTCGCTCGTGAGCAGATTGGCGAAGCCGATGATGGCGTTGAGCGGCGTGCGTATCTCGTGGCTCATATTGGCCAGGAACGCGCTTTTCAGACGGTCGCTTTCCCGGGCTTTGTCGCGGGCGTCGCGCAGCCTGTCTTCTGTGGTTTTGTGGTCGTGGATACTCTGGCAGATACCCACGATGCGGTAGGGTGATCCGTCACCGGTCTGTCCGAGGTATATCGACTGCTCCTCGAACCACTCCCACGTCCCGTCTCCGCGCCGGAGACGATAGATGAACGTGTCGGGAGACATCTCTCCTTCGAGTTGTCTTGCGAACGCATCGGCCAGTGTATCGCGGTCTTGGGGATGCACAAGCCGGAAAAAATCTTCGGTACAGATCGTGCCGTCGCCCACCGGAAGCCCCAGGTGGGCGAACCAGCGTTCGTCGATAACCAGCCGGTTGTGGTCGAGGTCGAAAAACCACGGGAAAATCTTAGTCTGCGACATGGCCATGCCGAGGATGAATTTGCGGGAGATCTCCTCCTCGGTGTTGCGGAACAGGAAGACAATCCTGCGCAACTGCCGCCTGCGGTCGTATTGGCCGACGAAGCGGCCTTCGATATAGAATTTCAGATTGGTGTTCCGAAGCCGGATATAGGTCCATGCCGGCAGGTCTCCGTAGCGGTGTCGCTCCCTGAGCCGGGCGAAAATGCCGGGCAGGAGGTCTTGTTTGTCATGGCAGACCGAAAGAATGTCGGCGATGTTCAGCGGATGCGGAAATTCCCCCCCCCCGCCGATGCGGAGTTCGTCGTATGCCCGTGCGTTAATTTCAGTTATTTCCCCTTCGGGAGTCAGCGTGACGGCGCCCACGGACAGCATGCTCAGCGTGTCGGGGTCGGACTGGGCGCCGGTGCGGGAAGCCGCGCGCGGGCCCTTATGATGAAAAAGACGCAATTTCATCGAGTGGGAATTTAGAGAATCAATGACGGCGCAAGGTAGCGATAATTTCCGACAGATGCAAAAACGTCCGTTTCCGGCGAATTTAATAACAGCATATATTTCATATTCCTATGATG
>CAKVKI010000426.1 GCA_934754975.1 uncultured Alistipes sp.
CGCGCCCGAATGCTTTGGCATTGATTTTGAGCCGAGTGCGTACAAACAGAGTATATGTCCCTTTCAGCCTCTTCACGTGCAGAAATCCGAAACTGCCTGAGTATCCTCAAAGTAATCGCGGGAGTAGTCCTGCTTGCAGCCGTCTCGTGGGAGATCATCGGCGGCGACCACATGCATTTTTCGCGCACCTACCTGGTTATCCAGCTCGCAGTCTGTATCCTCTTCCTGTGCGATTTCTTCGTAAGGTGGGCCGCCTCGGAACGCAAAAGCCGTTTCTTCGCCCGCAATATCCTCGTGTTCCTGATCTCGATCCCCTACCTGAACATCATCTATTGGAGCGGCGCGGAACTGCCCCGCTACTGGGCGATGCTGATCGGCATCATGCCGCTGATGCGGGCGTTCCTCGCGTTTTACGTCGTGGTGCAGTGGCTCGTGGACAACAAAATCCGGAAGCTGTTCGTCGCCTACATCTTCACCGTGGTCGTCTTTACGTACATTTCGGCGCTGGTTTTTTACGATTACGAAATCCTCGTGAACGACAAGCTCCACGGCTTCGGCAACGCGCTCTGGTGGGCGTGGATGAACGTCACGACGGTCGGGGCCGAGATATTCCCCGTGACGGCCATCGGCAAGATATTCTGCGTGATGCTCCCCTCGCTGGGCATGATGTTCTTCCCGATATTCACCACATATGTCCTGCAGGAGTATTCCCACAAAAAAGCGTCCGACCAATAGGCCGGACGCTCGGTGCAGGGAAGGTATCCCCTATTTCTTCCGCTCTTTGAGCAGGTCGCGGATTTCCGTGAGCAGCAACTCTTCTTTCGAAGGCGCGGGTTCGGGAGCCGGTGCGGCGGGAGCGGCCTCTTTCTTGGTCATCAGCCGGTTCATCAGCTTGACCATCATAAACACGCACAGAGCCAGAATGGTGAAGTCGATACACTGCTGGATGAAAGCGCCGTAATTCCAGTAAACGGGTTCCGCAGCGACCTGGGCCGCCGTTTCGCCGCCGCCCGTCACGACATCGCCGACGGCATGCACGGCGCTCGAAGTCACGTCGCGCACCTTGGAGATGTCGAGCCGCAGCTGCGAGAAGTCGGTATTGCCGATCAACGCCCCGATCGGCGGCATCAGGATGTCGTTCACCAGCGACGAAACGATTTTACCGAAAGCGCCGCCGATAATTACGCCGACGGCCATGTCCATCACGTTTCCCTTGAGGGCAAACTCTTTGAAAAATGCCATAAATCTGAGGTTAAATTAATTGATGAAACAAATATAATAATATTTCCCGGATTCATAACAAAAAAAAGCCGCCCGCAGCGTGCAGGCAGCTTTTCTTCGGATAAACAGGCCGGACGGAACTATACGATCTCGACCAGCACGGCGTCGGTGGCCACGTTGTCGCCGGGATGCGCCAAGATCTGCTTTACGGTGCCGGCGTAATCGGTCGTCACGGAGTTCTCCATCTTCATGGCTTCGAGAACAGCGATTTCCTGACCCGCCTTCACCGTATCGCCGACCTTCACCTTGAATTCGATCAGGCGGCCGGGCAGCGGCGCCGTCACGGTATTGCCCGTAATAGCCGCCGTCGCGGTCTCTTCGGCCTTCTTCTCCTCGGCCTTGGGTTCCGCGGGCTTCGAAGCGGCGTAAGCCTTGACCTTCAGGTCCGTCAGGAAGTTCTTGGCCACCAGCGGGAAGAGTTCGAGCAGCAGCACTTCCTTCTCGTTGGCAGCGAGTTTCACGCCGCCGGCTTCGGGAAGTTCCGGATTGGGCTGCATCTGGTATTTCGACGTATCGTAAGGAGTCTCCTCACGGACGCCGCAGATCTTGAAACGGAATTCAGGGTCGATCTTCACGGGCGTATGTCCGTACTCGCCCTTCACCAGCCCCACGAACTGCGAACTTTTGTTGGTGTACATAGGACGTCCGGCCTTCTCGTCGAGGGCGCAGTTCACAGCCTGCGCGCCCACGATCTGCGAAGTCGGGGTCACCAGCGGCGGCAGACCCGCGGCAAGACGCACGGAGGGAATCAG
>CAKVKI010000427.1 GCA_934754975.1 uncultured Alistipes sp.
TAGTTCTCCAGCTGGAGCAGGACGTAAACGTAGGTGTAGAGCAGCGTCAGCATGCCACCGATGCAGAGCGCCGTGCTGCGGATGCGGACCACGCCGTAGATGTAGGCGGTAATCAGCGCGGTGGTCATCACGGCGGCGATCAGGTAGGCGGCCGGGAAACTCAGGTGTTCGGAGAGCGAAACCAGCAGTGAATAGAACAGGATGAGCGCCAGCCCGACCAGCAGGTATTGGAACGCGTGGATATTCCTGCGCTGGGTCATCTCGACGAAGAACACCCCGATGAAGGTCAGCAGGATCACCAGCGCGGCGTATTTGATGGCGCGCGTCGCCTGCTGGTACTGCGTGACGGGCACGAGCAGGTTCACGCCCAGTTCGCTTTGGGCGATCTCCTCGGCGTGACCGCCCCATCCCAATACCTGCGCATAGTTGCGGTTCTGCGCCACGACCTTCCATTCCGCGCTGAATCCGTTTTCGGTGACCTCGCGCGTGGAGGGCAGGAAGTTGCCGACGAAACTCGGCGTCGGGCAGTCGGATTGCACCCGGATCGTGTTCTGGTTGCCTACGGGAGCGAAGTAGAGCGCCGACGATCCCTTCAGTTTTATCCGCACCTCGAACGGAATGCTTTTGTCCCCCGTTTTAAACCACTCGCTCAGGTTGATCCGCGCCGCGACGCCCAGGTCGAAACACGGATTGTCGGAGGTGGTGGCCGTGGGGTAGCGGCGGCCGTCCCAGACGATCTCCACCGCCTCTTCGATGCCGCGCAGGTCGGCGATGCCGATTGCGACGGTTGCCTGTAAGGGCCGGAGTTCCCCGTATACTTCCTGCGTGACTTTTACCCCGCCGGGGAGTTCGAATGTGCCCGACAGGATGATCTCGGCATTGTAAACGTTGGTGTCGTACAGCCCGCGCCGGAGCTGCTGGCAGGCGGCGCTGCTTTCGACGGTGAGATTTTCGGGGAGGATGGTCGTCAGGTAGTCTTTGACGGTAACACGGCCGGCGTCGTCCTTTACCGTCCGGCTGCCGGGGATCGTCACGACAGGCCCGGTGATGTGCTGTTCGGCGCTCCACATCCGGGCCACCTCCTCCTGCGCGCTTTGCGTGAGCGATTCGCGTTCGTTGATCAGCGAGAGGATCATGCCGCCCGGAATGAGCATGATCAGCATGATCAGGCCGATGAAGAACACTTTGTGCGAAAGCGCATTGTTGCCTCGCGGTTTTTTCGTTTCGGGTTTCTCCGGCTGGCCTGCGGGAGCGGTTTCTTTGGTAATTTCCATGATGTGATAATTTTTAAAAGTACTTTTAAATACAAAGTATATCGGCAAAAAAAAGAGCCGTCACTTTCCCGGCGGCGGGGTATGCGTCGTGGCGTCGATAAACGATTCGAGCGCCTGCAGGTGGCGGCGGAAGGCGTCGCGGCCTTTCTCCGTGGCCCGGTAGGTGGTGTTCGGCACGCGCCCGACGAACTGTTTGCTCGTCGTGATATAGCCGGCGTTCTCCAGCGTTCGCGTATGGGTCACCAGATTTCCGTCGGTAAGGTCGAGCAGCGTCCGCAGCGATTTGAAATCCAGCGTTTCATTGACCATCAGCACGGCCATGATTCCCAATCGCACTTTGCTTTCGAGCGTCTTGTCGATATTTTCGAGATTCAGTTTCACTTTTTTTCTTTTGTTGCGAGGAACAGCAGGCCGAAGAGTATGTTCAGCAGACCGAATCCCACTGTCCAGAACAGCAGGGCGTAACCTTCGAAGAAACTGTCGGCCAGTCCCACGGCCAGCTCTGCATAGCCCAGGTAGCGGACCGAGCTGAACGTGTGGTTGGAGGCCGAAACCAGCGCCATGCCGTAAAACAGCAGCATGACGGAGGAGGTCATCCCGTAGTGGCCGTTCACGAAGAGCGCGATGCTGAAGACGCCGCCCACGGCCAGCGGCAGGAGGAGATTCCAGAGCAGGCGGCGCGCCGCGGCGTCGATCACGATCTTCGTATTGTTGCGCCGGGCTTCGAGCAGGCAGAGTCCCACAGCCGT
>CAKVKI010000428.1 GCA_934754975.1 uncultured Alistipes sp.
GTATCGCCCTGTTTGACGGGCCATGTGCCGGGGCCGAACCAGAGATCGACGCTGTTCGCGCGGCGGCGGCAGCGCTCCTCGCGGACGTGCTTTTCGATGTCGTTGCGAAACCGCTGCAGATGGCCGTACACGGCGGTCGTGCCGTTGCCGAGTGTGAGGTATATCGCCCGTCCGTAGCCCGATGGGCTGACGCTCACGCGCGAGACGTAACCGTCGGCCACGGCTGCGAGGGGTTTTCCCTCGCCGCCGTCGGTCTTGATGTCTATGCCGCCGTGGAAGTGTCCGGGGCGCATTTCGCCGAAGTTGGCCGAGTAGAGCCCCGCGACGCCGCGGATCGGATATATGTAATCTCCGGGGTTGAGCCGCTGGCCCTGCACCCCGGAGCTGATTGCCGTGAACAGCAGTAATGTCAGAATTCGTCGCATCTCTCCGTGTCCGTCACGAGCGCGGCGGCGCTGTCGAGTACCGTTTCGTAGTCGTATCCCAGCGAAAGCCCGTAACGTATCAATTTGGTTTTGAGTTCGTATTGTGTCGTATGCCTGGTCGTCCGCATCTTGCGCTCCAGCAGTTGCCGCAGCCGGCCGGCCATGTCCGGAAGATCGGCCTGCGCCAGCGCCGCGTCAATCAGCTCCTTGTCGATACGCTTGCGCTGCAGGGCCGTGCGGATCTTGTATTCGCCCCAGCCGCTCAGCCGCAGTTTGTCGCGCACGAAAGCTTCGGCGTAACGGCCGTCGTCGATGAAGCGGTCGCGGACGAGCCGCGCCAGCACCTGCTCGCAGTCATGCTCCGCAACACCCCAGCCGCGCATCAGCCGCCGGGCGTCCTCCTGCGACTTCTCGGCGCGGGCGCAGAGCCGCATGAGCGCGGCGAGGGCCTGCTCGGGCGTTTTGGCGCGTTTCTCGGTCGCTTTTACTTTAGGCGGCTGCATGTCATGCGGGGTTTGCCGTTGAGGTCTTCGCGGACTTCGGTGTCCGTATATCCCTCTTCGCCGAGCATGCGGCGCATGGCGTCGGCGAAGCGTTCGTAAATTTCGAAGTAGAGCCTGCCGCCGGGACGGAGCGTCCGTCGTCCGGCGCGGGCGATGGCGCGGTAGAAGCGCAGCGGGTCGTCGTCGGGGACCAGCAGCGCTTCGTGCGGTTCGTATTCCCGCACATTGATGTGCATCGCGGGCAGGTCGCTTTGCGGCACGTAGGGCGGGTTGGAGACGATGACGTCGAACGGTCCCGGAAAGACTTCGGCCAGATCGCCCAGGGCGTCGGCCTTGCGCAGGACGACCCCGGCGCCGAGCGCCCGACAGTTTTCGGCGGCGGTGTCCAGCGCCGTGTCGGAGATGTCCGCCGCATATACCTGCGCGGCGGGCAGCGCCAGTGCGAGGGTGGCCGCGATGCAGCCGCTTCCGGTGCCCACGTCGAGCAGGGCGGCGGCCTTCGTTTCGGCCTGCGCGATCCATGCCGCCAGCTCCTCGGTTTCGGGCCGGGGAATCAGCACTCCTTCGCGCACGGCGAACGTGCGGCCGCAGAACTCCGTGCGTCCCACGACATATTGCACCGGACGGCCTGCGGCCAGTTGGCCGAGGATGTCGTCCAGCTCCGCGATTTCGAGCGGCGCGCCGGGATCGGTCAGCAGGGCCGATACGCTCAGCCCCGACAGCTCCGAGGCCGCGACGAGGGCGATGCTCCGTGCTTCACGCGCCCCGTAGAGGGGCGCGAGACGTGCCGAAATGCGGCCGAGTATGTCGCGGCGCGTGGTCATCAGCGGATGAAGTTGGCCAGCGCGATGGCCACGGCGGCTTCGACGACCACTGCGCCCCGCAGGGCGACGCAGACGTCGTGGCGGCCGCGGATCATCAGCGGCTCGACCTTGTTCGTGGCCAGGTTGTAGGTCATCTGTTCGCGGCCGATGCTCGGCGTAGGCTTGAC
>CAKVKI010000429.1 GCA_934754975.1 uncultured Alistipes sp.
CCGACCTGGAGCTGGAACAGGCCCAGAAGGTCGTGGCGATACTGAAGGCGGAATTCGAAGAGTAATCACAAGCCAAAGAAAGGAAAAACACACGATATGGGTAACGAAAGAAAATTAAGGCTCATTCAGGTTGCAAAGGAGTTCAAGGTGGGACTGAATACCATCACGGACTTCCTGCAGAAGAAGGGTATCAAGAGCGACGGATCGCCCAACACGCTGGTCGATTCGGAGACTTATGCCGTTCTGGAGAAGGAGTTCGGGGCGAACCGTGCCGCAGGCAGCGCACGCGATTCGATCCGCGAACGCATCTCCCTGAAGCAGACGACCATCACTCTCGAAGAAGCTAAAAAGCAGGAGCGCGAGGAGGAAAAAGAGGTGGTCATCAAAAGCAATGTAATCAGCGTCAAGGATGAAATCCAGCAGCCGAAAATCCTCGGCAAGATCGACCTGTCGCCCAAACCCAAGGCGGCCCCTGCTCCGGCGCCCGCACCCGCTCCGAAAGCGGAAACGGTGAAGCCGGCCGAGCAGCCCCGCGCGGCTCAGCCCGCACCCGCCGCTGCGCCCGCCGAAGCGCCGAAACCCGCGGTAAAACCCGAACCCGCAGTCGAGAAACCCGCAGCGCCTGCCGTAAAGGCGGCTCCGGCGACGCCCGCTGCACCTGCCGCACCTGCCGCCCAGGCAGTTCCCGCCGCGCCTGCCGTTTCCGAAAAACCGGTTGCTCCGGCGGCCCCGGTCCGGACTCCGGCCCCTGCATCCGCAGCGTCTCCGGCTGCCGCGCCCGCACCCGCTGCGGCTGCTACCCCGGAACCCGCCGCGGCTCCGGCCCCCAAGCCCGCAGCGCCCAAAGACAATATTTTCCGCCCCGAGACCGTGACCCTGACGGGTCCCCAGGTCCTCGGCACGATGGACGTGTCGGGCTTCGTCGCCGGCGGCAAGCATAAACGCAAACGTCTCCAGAAAGAGAAGGTCGACGTGAGCAAAGCTCCGAAAGGCAATACGCAGGGCGGCCAGAACCGTCAGGGCGGCGGCCAGGGCAACCAAGGCGGTCAGGGCGGACAAAACCGTCCCGGCGGACAGGGTCAGAACCAGCCCAGACCGGGCGAAGGCCGCCGCAACAAGAACAATAAAGGCAAAGCGGCTCCGAAGCCGATCGTGCGTCCCGAAGTGAGCGACGAGGAGGTTTCGAAGCAGGTAAAAGATACCCTGGCGCGCCTGACGGCCAAGGGAGCCAAGAACAAGAGCGCCAAATACCGCAAGGACAAGCGCGACGCCGTAGCCGAGCGTATGAACGAGGAGTTCGAACGCGAGGAAATGGAACGTTCGACGCTCAAAGTCACCGAGTTCGTGACCGTAAGCGAGTTGGCGACGATGATGAACGTCACGCCGACGCAGGTCATCACGGCCTGCATGAACCTGGGACTGATGGTGTCGATCAACCAGCGTCTCGACGCCGAAGCGCTCGTGGTCGTGGCCGAAGAGTTCGGCTACAAGGTCGAATTCGTCTCGGTGGAGATTCAGGAAGCGATCAGCGAAGACAGCGAGGACAAGGAGGAAGACCTCGTGCCGCGTCCGCCGATCGTGACCGTCATGGGCCACGTGGACCACGGTAAGACCTCGCTGCTGGACAACATCCGCAAGACCAACGTCATTCAGGGCGAGGCCGGCGGCATCACCCAGCACATCGGCGCCTACAGCGTCGAGCTGAACGGCCAGAAGATCACGTTCCTCGATACGCCGGGCCACGAAGCCTTTACGGCCATGCGCGCCCGCGGCGCCGCCGTCACCGACGTCGCGATCATCATCGTGGCGGCCGACGACAGCGTCATGCCGCAGACCATCGAGGCCATCAACCACGCGCAGGCCGCAGGCGTGCCGATGGTTTTCGCCATCAACAAGATCGACAAGCCCAACGC
>CAKVKI010000430.1 GCA_934754975.1 uncultured Alistipes sp.
GCATGAGACAGCCGCGGTTCGAAGGGGTCATCTCGGCGGTCACGTCGTAATCAGCCAGATAGACGCTGTAATAGTGCGGTTTCGACACCTCGGCCTTGTGCGAAAACCAGCTTTTACGCTCCTCCTCGCGGAATTTCTTTTCGCCGACGGTCGGCAGCAGCGAAAACATGGCGTAATCGCCGCCCCACGGACTGGGCTGGTGGGTCTGTTTGAGTCCCGTAATATGGCAGGCGTCGTAAACGTACTGCCACGGCTCGCAGTTCACGGCCGTCTGCGGCGTCCACTGGTTCATCCCCCACGGCCGCGCCGCGAAGGGCAGCACGTTGCCGTTGGAGAGGATAAATTCGTTGTCGGTGCCGACAATGGGCAGCACATATTTGGTATAGTCCTTTCCGGCCGCAGCCGCGCCTGCAGCCGCCAGGCCGAGCAGGAGTGAAAACAAGAGTCTCTTCATAGGTCTGTCGTAATGCTAATGGTTGTTTTTTCATGCCTCTTTACGGCATGGCGGCAAGTATCCGGCGCGTTTGCTCCGGATCGTGTTCCATGCGCAGCCGCCACATGAGTTCCTGCGTATTGACCGCCCTGAAATCATCGCCGAGGTGTTGCATCGTGAGCGCGGCCGCGCCTGCCGAGAAGACGATGCCGGGCGCATCCCACGACACCATATCCTGATTGGGCACATTCTCGTCCGTGGGTCCGCATCCGGTGCCCTTGTCGTAGAACTTGCTCCAGCAATGCACGCAGATCGACGAATGGCGGATGTTGTCGTCCGTACTCGATTTCAGCTTGTCGGCCACGTATTTCGGAGTCCCCTCGTAGGGTTGGTTCGCACTGCCGCAGTTCCATACCGAGTAGCGGCTGCACACGACCGGAATATCCCATCCTTTCGAGTTCTTGAACCAGAAAACGCGCCCCTGCCCGTCGGCATAGGGGCTGTACTGGATGACCAGCACCCCTTCGAGTTCATCGTTGGCCCTGATGAACTCCTCGTAATACTCCATCGACTCGGGCCGTCCCGCATCGTAACGCGAAACGAGTCCCAGCAGTTTGACACCGTGGCGTTTCATCTGCACGGCCTGGAATTCGGCCATCTTCTTCACCACGGCCGTCCGGTCCGCCAAATCGCCGTAAATGTCGCCAAAGAAGTAGCTTCCGCGCTCGAACACGCTCACATTAGCGGGCTGTTTGGCGAACAGGGCGGCCAGCTGCGCAGGTCCCACCATCGAGGTATTGCCGACCGCCATGCCGTAGGACATGGCCGTCTGAGCGGACTGCGGATGGTCGTACCAGCGGTCGTAACCGCCCATCATCCACTGCACGTTGTCGCCGTCGGTAAGCCAGAATGAAACGAACTTTTTATCCAGTTCGTAGTCGATCCCGCGCGGGTCGATCCCCTTGGCGCCGGGGAAATCCTGCCGCTTCTTGTAATCGAGCGAGGTCAGCGTGGTGTTGTAGCCCCAGTCGTAGGGCACGGAGTGCTTGCCGAATTTGGAGATCGTCTCGGCGATCCGGTTCTCGTCGATGCCCTGGTCCCAGCCGTAAACGGGCGCATTGGGCGCCAGCCAGTTGAGCGCTTCGGCGAAAATCTCGAAGTTGTCGCCGCGCGAAGCGTCGTTGTAGAAGTGATTCAGGTTGATGACGAACAGTTTGTTGGCGATGGCGAATTCGCGAAGCTCGCCCGTCTGGACAGGCATCAGCACCAGGGCCCGGTTGTCGCATTTGTCACGGAACTCCCGCCATGCGTCGGCCGTAGTCTTCATCCTCGCGTCGTACTTCATCGTATAGCCCGCATCGTCGAAAAGCGCCTTGTCGCGCATATCCACGATGACCGCATTGTAGACGTGCGAAGCCACCGAAGCGACGATGTTGCTCTCGGGATTGTTGTCCACGTCGGTCAGCACGTAAC
>CAKVKI010000431.1 GCA_934754975.1 uncultured Alistipes sp.
CCAATGTGGTGAGCGATACCTGCACTTTCCCCCAACTGCCGCCTTACACGGTCCTCGACGAGGACGGATTCCGGATCGGGTTCGTCGGCGTGGTGACCAACTACGAGGGGCCGGGGCATCCGGCGGGCAATGCGTCGAGCTTCGCGGGGCTAACCTTTCCCGATCCGCAGCAGATGGCGTTGAAATATGCCGCCGAGCTGCGCCGGGAGTGCGACGTGCTGGTACTCGTTTCGCACATGGGCGACGACCGCGACCGGGAACTGCTGGCCAAAGGCCCTTCGCAGTACGACGTGGTGATCGGCGGGCATACGCATATGGAGATCGACACGCTGATCGGCGGCACGCTGCTCACGCAGACGGGGAAGGACCTCAAGAACATAGGCGTCACGACCATACGCATGAAAGGAAAGAAGGTCGCGGGCGTGGATTACCGGCTTATTCCGCTGGCGGATTACGAGCCGGACCCGGTTTATCAGAAGCAGGTGGACGCCTATTACGCCGATCCGGAGCTGAGCAAACCGATGGGCGAATTCAGGAACGCCGCGAACAAGTGGGGACTGGCGAACTGGATGGCCGGATCGGTGGCCGACGAAGCCGACGCCGAGATCGGATTTTATCACATCGGGGGCGTGCGGCTCGACTCGATTCCCGCGGGCGGCGTGAGTGCAGCCAACGTGTACGGGCTGGAGCCGTTCGGGACGCTGGTGGCCCAAATGAAGATGACGCCTGCGGATATGCGCCGGATGATTATTTCGAAATACAACGATCCGATGAATGTCAAGGAGGCGCACCGCATCGACCTGATTTCGACCACGCCCTATGTGATCGTTACCGATGCGGCGGACAATGCGCTCGACGTGAAATTCCCCAAACTGAACGAAGGGAAAACCTATAAAATCGCCGTCAGCGATTATGTCTACAAGAACTACAACGACCTGAATTACACCGACGGAAAGATCACCGAAGAGAATGTGGCCGGAATTCTGCTCGAAGAGCTGAAGGACGACAGCCCGCTTGAGATCGACAACACGCCGCGGCAGCAGGTGCGGCGGCCGTAAGTCTGCGGCCGGGCTGCGGCATGGGGACGGAGGCCCGGGGTGGTATTTCGGGCCGGACCCGGGCGGCGGTCCGGGGTTGCAGCCGGCGGCGGTCGGTGCGCTGCCGCTGCCGGGGCGGAGATTTCGGCGGTGTCGCGGCAGCGTAAACAGGCCCTCCGGGAGACTTGCGGGGCGATGCGGAAGAGCGGCCCGGATCGTGTCCGAGGGGCGAAATGGGGTGAAAAATCGGGAATGAGCGATTTTTTGCGCTTAATTTTTTATTTTTCAGTTGAAAACAGTACCTTTGCAGTCCCTGTGTTCGCGCACGACGCGCGAAAGCAGGGACTATAAATTTCAGTATTAATCACTTAACGAGCGATTGTATCGCACAAAGTATTTCCATTATGGAAGAAACAAAAACTGTAGTCGCAAACGAGAATTTCGACTGGAACGCATTTGAGAACGACCTGGGCGTCTATTCGCAGCCCAAGGAGGAGATTGCCGAAGCGTATGACAAGACGCTTTCGAACGTCAATGTCGGCGAAGTCGTAGAGGGTACCGTAACCGGCGTTACCAAGCGTGAGGTTCTTGTGAACATCGGCTACAAGAGCGAGGGCGTTATCCCCGTTTCCGAGTTCCGTTACAACCCCGACCTGGCGGTGGGCGACAAGATCGAAGTGTACGTCGAGTCGGCCGAGGACAAGAACGGCCAGCTGGCCCTTTCGCACAAGAAAGCCCGTCAGCTCAAGTCGTGGGACCGTGTGAACGAAGCCCTCGAGAAGGACGAAATCATCAAGGGTTACATCAAGTGCCGCACAAAGGGTGGTATGATCGTAGACGTATTCGGCATCGAGGCGTTCCTGCCCGG
>CAKVKI010000432.1 GCA_934754975.1 uncultured Alistipes sp.
GTCGTATCCGGCGCGCAGGCTCACGAAGCCGCCCATCGAGAACGAGAATTTATTGTTCTTCGACGCAAATACGAACTGGGGCTTTTCGGACTGCTGGAAACCGGGGCGGTGTGTCTCGATATAGTCCTGCGTGGCGTTGTCCATCGCCAGCCGGTTGAGCACCGCGGCCTGGCGGGGACCGCAGCCGCCGCAGTTGTAAACCGTGTCCACTTCATGCACGGAGATAAGGTAGACCGTGGGTGAATACTCCCCGCCGCGGCCGTCGCGCATGTGTCGCTGGGCCGAAGCGGAAGACGCAAGCAGCAGAGCCACAATCAAAAGTCGAAATGTTTTCATAAGCTGAATTGATTTGGTTTTAAATTTGTCCGGTATGTTTTGTTTTTGTAACACAAGCAGTTGATGTTCACCCCGGGAATTAGCAAGTTATATGCCAAAGGATTCCGCAGGTTATCTGATTTTCAGGGGGCGAAAACAAATTTCAGTATCTTTACGGAAGATATGGCGCACTGCGCCGGATGCGGGCGGCCTTGATTTACACGCGGTTTTCATTATCTTTGCGGGAAGAAAGCCATCGTCCGGAACAGGCGGCCGCCGGCAAAGCCCGGTTCCGTGCCCGGTTCGTATTATCTTCGTATATTAATTTAAATAAGGTATATGCTTCTCTGGATCATTTTCGTCCTGACGCTCGCGGCGGCCTCCGCCGACATCATACACTACCGCCGCCTGAGGCGGCGCGGAACCTCCGCCCGGAGCCGGCGCCTGTTCGTCGCGCTGGCCGCCGTGACCGATGCACTGCCGCTGGTCATCGCCCTGAGCGGCGTTCTGAGCCGCGACAACACCACGGGATTCATGCTCTTCGCCATGTGGACGTTCTGGGCGTGGATGATGACCGTCCTGCCGCGCATCGCCTGCTACTTCTTCCGGCTCATCGGCCTGCCCCGCATCGGAATCGCCGCCGGAATTTGCGTGGCAGCGCTTTTCGTTTGGGGCGCCACACGGGGCAGGACGCAAATCCGTGTCAGCCGCGTAGAAATCTGCTCCGAGCGTATTCCCGCGGGATTCGACGGCTTCCGCATCGTTCAGTTCTCCGACGCCCACCTCGGCACGCTCGTCCATCCCGAAGCGGAACTGGGCCGCATCGCAGACAGCATCAACAGCCTGCATCCCGACCTCGTCGTCTTCTGCGGCGACCTGGTCAATATCCGCAGTTCGGAGCTGGACGCCCGCGCCATGCGCCTGCTGGGCGGCCTGCGCGCACCGTACGGGGTGGTCTCGGTCACAGGCAACCACGACGTCGGGGTCTATATCAAGGACAGCATCGCCCAGCCCGCCGAAGCGAGTCTGGCCGAGGTCGTCGCGCGCCAGCGGGAGATGGGGTGGCGCGTGCTGGAGGACACGACGGTCTACCTGCGCCGCGGCAGCGACAGCATCTCGCTGACGGGCCTGTCGTTCGACCCCGCACTGCGGCACCTGCGCCACGATCCCGACCTGCCGCCCGCAAACCTGAGCGCCGCCTACCGCGGCGTACCCGATTCGCTCTACAACATCACCGCCGTGCATATTCCCCAGCTTTGGGATCAGATCGCCGAGACGGGATACGGAGACCTGACCCTCTCGGGCCACGTACACAGCATGCAGTTGAAAATACATCTTTTCGGACATGCCTTTTCTCCGGCACAGCTGCTCTACACACGGTGGAGCGGCCGCTACGACGAAAAGGGCCGCACACTCTATATCAACGACGGCACGGGGTATGTGGCGTTTCCGATGCGTTTGGGAGCTTATCCCGAAATCACACTCATAACTTTGAAACGATGCGGGTGACACTTTCCGCCGCGGTTACGGCCGACGGCTTTCTGGACGACGACAGCCCCCGGCGGCTGATTATCTCTACGCC
>CAKVKI010000433.1 GCA_934754975.1 uncultured Alistipes sp.
GCTGGGCATTCGCCTCGGCAGAGACGCTCAACAGCAACGATTACTACTTCGTGCTGGACGACAATAAAACCGTCTACCCGAGCGACAAATCGCGCGTAGCCGGCTACAAGCCCGAAGACGACCAGCGCGTCATCATCTTCTTCAACCTGCTGAAAACGGGAGTCGAGGGGTACGACTACAACATCGCGCTCTACGACGCGCGGAACATCTACACGGGAGAGACCAAAATCGTGACCACGCAGGAAGAGGTGGAGGAACTGCCCGATGCCAAGACCAGCTATTTCGGCAGCAGCATGAACGCCAACTGGCTCAACGTGGGAATCGGATTCAACGCTTCGGACCTCTCGAAGCATAAATTCCTGCTCGTGCGCAACGACTTCACGCAGATCGACCCCGACAACAAGAAAGACGGGTACCTCAACCTCGAACTGCGTCACGACGCCGGAACCGACACCAGCGGAGGATACAGCTACGACGACCGCTACGTCTCGTTCAAACTGGATCAGTTCAAGGAAGACCTCGAAGGCATGAGCGGCGTCATCCTGCGCATGAACACCCGCCAGAACGGCGTAATATATCTTCAGATCAACATGTCGAAAGAGAAGTAGCCACTCCCGAGACATGACCGTTCCGGCCTGCAAAATCTGCGGGCCGGATTTTTTTTGCCCCGCAGCGGCAACCCCGTAACAGGCCATCTTTTACCCCAAAAACCGACCGCTTCGGGGTCCCGCAAATAAATTTGTTTTTAGCCGCGGCATGTGCTATCTTTGCGTCATGTCTATCGTACGCAACACAGAGAGCGATCTCGAATTCGAAAATAAAATCCGTCCGCAGGAGCTGGAAACCTTCTCCGGGCAGGACAAAATCGTCGATCACCTCCGTATCTTCATCCAGGCGGCGCTCATGCGCGGCGACTCGCTCGACCACGTACTGCTGCACGGTCCTCCGGGATTGGGCAAAACGACCCTCGCCAACATCATCTCCAACGAGATGAATGCGCAGCTGCGCGTCACGTCGGGTCCTGTGCTGGACAAGCCGGGCGACCTGGCGGGACTGCTGACGGGCCTCAATCCGGGCGACGTACTCTTCATCGACGAAATCCACCGGCTCAGTCCGATCGTCGAGGAGTATCTCTACTCGGCCATGGAGGATTATAAAATCGACATCGTACTCGACAAAGGCCCTTCGGCGCGTTCGATTCAGATCGAGCTGGCGCCTTTCACGCTGATCGGCGCCACCACGCGCAGCGGCCTGCTGACCTCTCCCCTGCGGGCGCGTTTCGGCATCCAGTGTCATCTGGAATACTACGACGCTCCTGTACTGGCCGGCATCGTCAAACGTTCGGCGCGCATTCTGGACGTCTCGATCGACGACGACGCGGCGCACGAAGTGGCGCTCCGTTCGCGCGGCACGCCCCGTATCGCCAACGCCCTGCTGCGCCGCGTGCGCGACTTCGCCATGGTGAAGGGAGAAGGACACATCGACCTCGAAATCACGCAGATCGGACTCGCAGCGCTCAACATAGACTCGCGCGGACTCGATCAGATGGACAACAAGATCCTCGGAACGATCATCGAGAAATTCAGCGGCGGGCCGGTCGGGCTGAATACCATCGCCACAGCCGTCGGCGAAGACGCCGGAACGATCGAGGAGGTTTACGAACCGTTCCTGATAAAGGAGGGTTTTCTCAAACGCACCCCCCGCGGCCGCGAAGCCACCGAACTGGCGTACCGGCACATGGGATTCACGCCGCCCGGCGCCAGCGATACCCTGCTGTTCTGACCCATCCGCCTGCCTAACCCTTAAAAAATCCCATACCATGCGTCATTTCTCCGCCTCACTGCAAACCCTCGCCGCCGGAGTGCTGCTTTTTATAACAGGCTG
>CAKVKI010000434.1 GCA_934754975.1 uncultured Alistipes sp.
CGGTAGGACAGCGTCTCGAACGGAGAATAGCCCCCGGCGAGCAGCAGCAGCGTGAAGAGCGGCGCCAATCCGAAAGTGGACGACGACAGAGCCGCATAGAGAATACCTTTAGTACGTTCCATAAAGCGAATTTACGGCTGCAAATGTAGAAAATAAATCCCCGGTTGATACTCCCCCGGCGCAGGAATTGCCGCCGGAAGCCGTATTCCGTGCGGGTCCTTTCTTGCCGAGGTGCTGCGGCAAATTCCTGCGACGGAAATATTTCACGCCCGGACCGCCGGTTTGCGGGGATTTTTTTGCAATTTTGCAGGAAATACGGCGGCGCCGGCAAAGGCGGCGCAACGAAACACACGATGAATACGAAAACATATCCCCGCACGAACGACCGCCGGACGGTCTATCTGAATACGGTTATCGACAACCCCGCTATCGAGGTCGGCGACTACACGATCTACAATGATTTCGTGAACGACCCGGCAGAGTTCCAAAAGAACAACGTCCTGTACCACTACCCGATCAACAAGGACCGGCTGGTTATCGGCAAATTCTGCTCCATCGCCTGCGGCGCGCGGTTCCTGTTCAACAGCGCGAACCATACGCTCGGCTCGCTGGCGAATTACACCTTTCCGCTCTTCTTCGAAGAGTGGGAACTGGACCGGGCGAACGTCGCCGCGGCGTGGGACAACAAGGGCGACATCGTCATCGGCAACGACGTATGGATCGGCTACGAAGCGGTCATCATGGCCGGCGTCAGGATCGGCGACGGCGCCGTAATCGCGGCGCGGGCCGTCGTCACCCGGGACGTTCCGCCCTACACGATCGTGGGCGGCGTCCCGGCCAAAACGATACGGCCGCGTTTCGACGACAGAACGACCGCCCGGCTGCTGGAGGTGCAATGGTGGAACTGGCCGATCGAAAAAATCCGCGAGAACCTGCCCTTTATCATGCAGGGCGAAATCGACAAACTGGGCTGATCCGACAAGCGGGACGGCAATTCCTCCGGATAAATTCCGCATGAGAATTCCCGGCTGACAGTCCTGCATACGGTTCGACAGCATGCAGAGCCATATGGTTCGCCGGGCGGTCCGACGCAATTATACGGCAACGACGGTTTTCGGGAATTCAGAAGGTTCGCAGTCCGGCCGGCATATACGACAAGGCTCCCCGCTTCACAGCGGGGAGCCTTATTTTCCGGCAAACCAGCCGACGGTTTCACACCGGATCGGACATAGAGTCTTCTCCGGCCTGCAAAACGCTCCGCTCCGACTGTCTTCCCGGCCTGCCGGCGCGGCGGCAAATCCGGCTAGAACCGTTTGGTATAGGCGTGGCAGTACGGAAGCGTGCCCTTTCGCTTGTAATATTGCTGGTGATAATCTTCGGCGGGCCAGAAACGGCCTGCGGGCGTCACCTCGGTCACGACGTCGTATCCCTTGCGGCGCAGTTCGGCAATCAGTTTTTCGGCCGTCTCCTGCTGGGCGGGCGTCGTATAGAAAATCTCGGAACGGTATTGGTCGCCTAAGTCCGGTCCCTGCCCATCGACCTGCGTCGGGTCGTGAATCTCGAAAAAGAACTTCGCCAGCTTTTCATACGGCACCTTCGCCGGATCGAACGTCACGCGCACCGCTTCGGCATGGCCCGTGGTGTGGCTGCAAACCTGTTCATAAGTGGGATTTTCCGTCCTGCCGCCCGTGTAGCCCGATTCGACCTTCAGCACGCCGGGCATCCTGGACAGCAGGTACTCTACACCCCAGAAACAGCCTCCGGCGAAAATGGCGGTTTCGGTTTGCTCCTTTTTCTGCGCCTGCTCCCCTCCGGCGGCCGGCTGTCCGGCGGCTTTCGCTTCGGGTTCGAAAATGAGCGAAACCGAATTGACGCAGTAGCGC
>CAKVKI010000435.1 GCA_934754975.1 uncultured Alistipes sp.
CCGACATGGGTAACGATATCGACGATGCGCTGGCGCTCGACATGCTCTACAAGTATGCCGACCAGGGGCGCATCACTCTGCTGGGGATCACTTCCAATAAGGAGGAACATCCGGCCAGCGTCGAGTATATCGACATTATGAATACTTTTTACGGTTATCCGGATATTCCCGTAGGCCGGATCCGGGAGGGAGCGAACTGCGACCGCGAAAACAGTTTCGTGGCTCAGACTTCGCGCGACGGAGACTACAAACGCACGATCTCCGATTACGACGCGCTGCCCGAAAGTGCGGAACTGCTGCGCCGGCTGCTGGCGTCGCAGGGCGACGGCGAAGTGACGCTGATAGCCGTCGGATTTTCCACGAACCTGCAGCGGCTGATGGCTTCCGTGCCGGATGCCGTCTCTTCGCTCGACGGCATGGAACTAGTCCGCCGTAAAGTAAAACACCTTTATATGATGGCCGGCGAATTCGAACAGGCTGAGGGTAAAAGCGCTGAATACAATATCCGCATTGACCGTGATGCCGCCAGGGAGCTTTTTGAGAAATGGCCTACACCCGTTACGGTCAGCCCTTTCGAGGTCGGTTCGCGTATCCTCTATCCTGTGGAGTCGATTCTCGGAGATTTCGGCTATGTGGAGAAACATCCGCTGGCCGAGGCCTACAAAGTCTATAAACCGATGCCTTACGACCGCCCGATGTGGGACCCGTCGGCTGTGCTTTGCGCCGTGGAACCCGGCGCCGGATATTTCCGTTACAGCGTTCCGGGCCGTATTCGTGTGGATGACGAGTCGATGACCTGGTTCGAACCCGATCCTGCGGGCAGGCACCGTTACCTGATAGCCGGTGAGGAGGAGTGCGCCAGAGCGCGCGAGCATATGGTCGAGCTGATTACACGTCGGCCCCATCCCTATACCGAACCTTAACGATGGAATAAACCGAAACGTTACTAACCTATAAACCTATGAAACATTTCAGACTATTAATTTTGTCGCTGGTGCTGGCGTTGGTGAGTCTCGCCGCAGCGGCTCGGCAGGTGACCGTTTCCGGCGTCGTGACCGACGCTTCGGGTTCGGCGCTTGTCGGTGCGACGGTGCTTGTGCAGGGTGGCAGTCAGGGTGTGACTACCGATAACAAGGGCCAGTTTACACTCGATGTTCCCGAAGGGACTGTCCTCGACATCTCTTTTGTGGGGTATGAGAAACAGAGCATTCCCGTTAAGGCAGGCGTTCCGATGCACATTACGTTGCAGGAAGAGGCGACGCAGATGGGCGAGGTGGTCGTCGTCGGCTACGGCGTTCAGAAAAAGGTGAATCTTACGGGTGCCGTGTCGCAGATTTCGGGCGATGCGATTGCAGACAAAGCCGCGCCCAACGTGCTGGCCTCCCTGCAGGGCGAACTGCCCGGCGTGGTCGTCACGCAGTCGAGCGGCCAGCCCGGCGAAGAAGGTTTCGCCCTTCAGATCCGCGGCCATTCCTCGGTCAATACGATTTCGACGCTGGTATTGATCGACGGTATCGAGGGCGATCTCGATATGCTCAACCCGAACGATATCGAGTCGATCTCGGTGCTTAAGGACGCTGCGTCCGCATCTATTTACGGTTCGAAAGCCGCTGCGGGCGTTATCCTCGTTACGACCAAGCAAGGCGCCGCCGAACGGGTGAAGGTGAGCTATAACGGTTCGTACAGTTTCACGCGCCAGGGACGCAAACCCAGCCGCATCAATTCGTGGGAGGAGTATGAAATTACCCAGCGGGCCAACAACAAGGCTGTCAATGCCGAGATGATCGAGTGGCTCAAAACCCCCAATTTCAATTCGATGCTCTCCTCCTCGACAGCTCTGAACTATCTGGACAACACCGACTGGATAAGTA
>CAKVKI010000436.1 GCA_934754975.1 uncultured Alistipes sp.
GAATTACTCCGGCTCCTTTCGTTGCGCCCCCCCCCTCGAAGCCGAGGGGCGGTGTTTTTCGTGTATCCTGATAAGGCGTGCGCCCCTTATTCCGGCTGTGCGTGCGGCCGGCGGGTGTGACTCCTGCATCGCTGCGTATTCGGATCAGAGATGCGCTTCCTGTTCCGTTGGTATGTGCGGATGGCAGGTGTGATTCCTGCACCGCTGCATATTCGGATCGTCCGCCCCTCCTGTTCCGCCGGTGCGTGCGGCCGGAGGAGAGATGCCGCTGCCGTTTTTGCCGGGACGGTTACCACCGGACCTCGTCGTCGAGGATCGCCCCGTCGGATGCGTCCGAGGAGTCGAACGAACCGGCCTTGTACTGGACGCAGATCATAATCATCGGGCCTTTGCCGGTGTTGCGCAGCGCGCGTTTGCCTTCGGGGGAGACCCGTACCACGCTGCCTTCTCCGACAGCGAAAATTTTGCCGTCCACCTGAAACTCCCCGTCGCCCCTGACGATGATGTAGAGTTCCTCATGCGTCTTATGGGTGTGGAGGAATCCGACGCCTGCGCCCGGTTCTATGCGCTGGAACGATATCTCCGCGCCGGTGGTCCGCAGGTCGCCGCCCGTGAATACTTTTCCGGGGATTTCGACGCCCGGAGCCAGAACCAGCGTGTGCTGATTCAGCTCATCCATTTTCCCGACCGTCGCGGCCGCGAAGTTCGCGCCGTCGGCTGTTTTTTCGACTTTTTTCATCTTTGCTGCTTATTTGGTTTATTAATGCGGTTCGTATTTCGTAAAAGCAAAGGTAAAAAGAACGTCCGTCAGTTGCAAGACGGTACGTGTGTGTATGTTGCTTACATTGAGGAAACTAATGCTGACATTCAGGCGAAACGGAATACGAAAAAGTGAAACTTTTTTCCGGCTGTTCCCGAATATTCCGCTGCGGAGGGCGGTATGCAGCCTGTTTGTGGGAGTGTTCCTTCCGGCGGGCCGTATGTCGGACAGACGCTCCGGAAGGGAGCGCGGAGGAACCGGAGACGGCGTATTCCGGAATTTTACAGTTTTTAAATATTTTTGTAAACCGGCGATTGTTAATTTATTAACATCAAAATTCTTCCGACTTTTATAAATAATCCTTAACTTTGCGAAGTCGTAATTTTCGGACTAAAATTACTAGCAAATGAAAATAGCTATTGCCCAGTTGAACTATACGATCGGGGATATCGACGGCAACGCCTCGAAAATCATCGATTCCATCAACAAAGCGAAAGCGCAGCGCGCCGACCTGGTCATCTTTGCCGAACAGGCCGTGAGCGGAACACCGGCTTTCGATCTGCTGCGTAAAACGACCTTCCTCGAGCTGTGCGAGGACGCACTGGTCGAAATAGCCTCGTGCTGCGACGGCATCGCCGCGATCGTGGGGCTGCCGATCCTCACGCGCGAAGGAACCATCAGCGCCGCGGCGCTCATCCAGGACCGCAAGGTGCTGCGTTACGTGGGCAAGAAACACATCACGGCCCGCCGCGAAATGGGTTTCCTCACCTCCTCGAAAGGGTTCGAATATGCGACGATCAAAGGCCATAAATGCGCCATCATCGTAGGCGACGACCTGAGCCGCGAGCATGACTTCGACCAGTCGGTCGAAACCGTCATTTCGATCAACGCCCGCAAATACGGCAAGGGCACCATGACCTATCGCTACGAAATGATGCGCCACCTGTCGTTCGTCGAAGCCAAGAATCTCGTGCTGGTCAATCAGGTCGGAGGTGCGACGGATATCGTTTACGACGGCACTTCGGGCGCATTCAACAACCGCGGCGAACTGGTGCTGATGATGAAGCAGTTCGAAGAGGATTTCCAGATTTTCGATACCAAGGCCC
>CAKVKI010000437.1 GCA_934754975.1 uncultured Alistipes sp.
CGCTGGAAGAGAGCGGCGTGCCGATCGACTATGTGGCCGGAACCTCGATGGGCTCGATCATCGCCGCGATGTACGCCGCGGGCTATTCTCCTGCCGAGATGCGTGAGATCGTCGCGTCGGGCGTGGTCAAGGATTGGGTTTCGGGGCGTATAGACCCGCGTTATACCCCCTATTACCGGCAGATCGGGCACAATCCGGCGTTCCTGAGCGTGCGTATGAACGTGGGCAGCACCGGCAAGCGGTTCCGGGTGACGAACCTGCTCTCCTCGACGCCGATCGACATGGCGCTGACGGAGCTTTTCGCGCCGGCGACGGCTGCCGCAGAAGGCGATTTCGACCGCCTGATGGTTCCTTTCCTGTGTGTTTCGAGCGACATGAACGCCCGCGAACCCGTGGTGATGCGCAACGGCGACCTGAGCGAAGCGGTGCGTTCGTCGATGTCCATTCCGCTGGTTTTCAAACCGATGAAAAAAGATTCGATGCTGCTCTACGACGGCGGCATCTACGATAACTTTCCGTGGCGGCCCCTTGACGTGGGATTCCGTCCCGATCTGATCGTGGGCAGTATCTGCACTGCGGGCAACGCCCCTCCGAGCGAAAACAGCAGTATCTTCGACCAGGCTTTCATGCTGGCGATGCACGACACCGACTACGACCTGCCCAAAGGACGCAGCGTGACGGTGCGCCGCGCCGTGGATGTCAACATGCTCGACTTCGACAGCGCCGTGGCGATCATGGACGCCGGTTATGCCGATGCGATGGAAGCCATGCCGCAGATCCTGGAGCGTGTTTCCGACCGCTGGTCGCCCGAACAGTATGCCGTCCGCCGCGAAGAGTTCCGTGCCAAACGTCCGCCGCTGTGGTTCAGCGATTACAAACTGGAGGGGCTGGCCGACGCTCCGGAATCCTACATCCGCGACTTCGTGAAGGTGGACCGCCGCACACCCGGACGGCAGCGGCCGATGGGATTCGAGGAGCTGCGCGACAACTTGTATGCAGTACTCGCCGGCGGCGATTTCACGATGGATTTTCCGCATGTGCGGTACGATTCCGTCCGGGGAAGCTATTCGTTCGAGGCGCAGTTCCATACCAAGCCCAACTTCAAACTCACCATCGGCGGCAACATCTCCTCCACGGCCTTCAACCAGGCTTATATCGGCGTCAATTACCAGAAGATCGGCCGCGTGGGCCAGCAGCTGGGCGCCGATCTGTACCTGGGTCCGATCTATACGTGGGGGATGATCGGCGGACGGACGGATTTCTATATGTGGAAGCCCGTGTTCCTGGATTACTCCTATAATTTCGCGGTGCGCAACTTCCGCCACGGCGCTTTCGGCAACCTCACCAAGATCGACAACACCCAGCAGGTCAAGAACAGCGAGAGTTTCTTCTCGGTGGCCGCCGGCATGCCCCTCGCCCACCGCGGCGTTTTCCTGATCCGCGCCAACGGCGGACACGTCAATTACAGGTATGATTCGGACGTGCTTTTCGCCGACGACACCGACCACTCGCGCTATTCGTTCTTCGGACTCAAAGCCGAACTGGCCCGCAATACCCTCGACAAGTTCCTCTATCCGCGCAAGGGTTCCGATCTCCGGCTTTCGGGTATTTTCGTGACGGGACGAGACAAGTACGAGCCTTTCAATGCCCACAAGTTCCTGTCGCGGACGACCCGCCAATGGGTCGGGGCGCGCTTTACGTGGGACAAATATTTCGATATGCCCGGCACCGGGTGGTTCTCGCTGGGAATCAACATCGACGGCGTGATTACCAACCACCCCGAGTTCACCACGGGCGGCGCGACGCTGATGTCGATGCCGGCCTACGCGCCGGTTTCGCATGCGCAGATGATC
>CAKVKI010000438.1 GCA_934754975.1 uncultured Alistipes sp.
GTTTCGAACCGTATTTCTTATTCGAAGCGGGTGCAAAGGTAAGTCATTTTTCTGAATCTCCAAAAGATTTCGGAACTTTTTTCAAAATTTTTCAGAACCTGTTTTTTGTCGTTTCGGAGTAGTGTTTCTCTCTCGAAGCGGGTGCAAAGATAAGGGCAATTAATCGCTATTTCCAAATAATTCCGGGACTTTTTTTCAACAATTCCGGCCCCTTTTTCACACCCCGCTATCCGTCAGCGAGTTAGTTGTGCAATTTTTTTAATATCTTTGCCCTGTCAATAAACCACACACCATGAAGCGGACTTTATTATATATAGGTATGCTTTTTTCGGCTGTTTCATGCGGCCGAAACGACGACTCGCTGCAATCGGGAGACCTGCTCTTCCTGGCCGGAGAAAGGTCGGATATGACCGGGGCCATCACTGCGGCGACGGGTGAAAACGGACGACTGAATTTCTCGCATGTGGGAATCGCCGTAGTGAAAAACGGGGCGGATTCGGTACTCGAAGCCACGACGGACGGCGGAGTCCGGCTCACGGCGCTGCCGGAATTTCTCGCCCGGTCGGCAAAAATCGGCGGACGCCCGGCGGTAATCGCCCTGCGATTGAGGGATACGACAGGAGTCAGCGAAGCAATCGAACGGGCGCGCGGCTACCTCGGACTCCCCTACGACTACTCCTTCCGGCCCGACAACGGGAAATTCTATTGCAGTGAACTGGTCTGGGAATGTTATCGGAAAGCGGACGGTTCGCCGCTCTTCACGGCCCGGCCGATGAACTTCCGGGCGGACGACGGCACGATGCCGCAGTTCTGGACCGACCTTTTCGCCCGTCTGGGGGAATCCGTTCCGGAAGGCATTCCGGGCACCAACCCCAACGACATGGCGCAGGAACCGGCGCTTCGCGAAGCGTACCGCTGGTTCTAGACGATCCGTTCGACGGTCACATCGGGATTCTCGCGCAGCAGGTCGACATACCGCTCCTCGTCCGAATTTCCCTTGGCCCGGATAACCAGCGTCGCCCGGTAAACGACGCCGCCGGGACCGCGCTGGGCTTCGACCTCATAGGAGATCACGGCGTATTCCTTGCTTTGCAGCTCATTGAACATGGCGTCGATCACCTTGCGGTCGGCGGCAGAAAAGACGACCATGATCCGGCGTCGGCCCAATCCGCCGAAGAACAGCGTCAGCACCTCCAGCGCAAAGAGCGTAAGCAGCGTGGCGGCCGCAGCCACGATATACATATGCCCCCCGGCCGCAAGTCCGATTCCCGCCGTGGCCCACAGACTGGCCGCCGTGGTGAGTCCCCGCACCAGCTGCCGGTGAATGATGATCGTACCGGCGCCGATGAAGCCGATGCCGCTCACCACCTGCGCCGCGATACGGCTGGGGTCGAGCCGCAGTCCGTCATGCGTGGCCAGGAAGCCTTCGAAACCGTACTGCGACACGATCATCATCAGGGCGCTGCCCAGCGCGACCAGGAAATGCGTACGAAATCCCGCATCCTTGACCCGGTATTCGCGGTCCAGGCCGATCACCGTACCGCAAAGGCCCGCCACACACAATCTCAATATCAAATCCCACTCCATCTCCATAGTTCTGCGGTTTTATTCGTCTATCAAATATAATACAAATTATCGGGACCGACAAACGGGACTCCGCTCCGCAGCATCCCGGGAACGCCCGGACAAAACAATGCACCGGCAGGCAGCGGCCCGCCCCTCGATCCGCATCCGTCCCGGCCGGAGAGACCGGCGCAAGAAAACGGCATCTGCCGAAAAACACGAGAAATTTCCGCCGCAAGGTTGCAG
>CAKVKI010000439.1 GCA_934754975.1 uncultured Alistipes sp.
GTTGTCGAGAGGCGAAATGCCGGCTGAGAGGTGATATGCCGGGCGGTGCGATGACCGGCCGGCTTGTTTTGCTGCTGGTTGTTTGGCCGCCGATTTTTATTGTGGCAGGCTGAGGGACGATATGCCGGGCGGTTTGTTTGGCCGGACGATCGTTTCGACTCCCGGTCTGTTTGGCCGCCGATTTTCCGCCGTCGGCTTTTTTTGTTGCCGTTTCGTCCGGTTGCCGATTCGTTCAGGGAGTGTTTTTTGTCGGGGACGGTTGGCCGGGTTTCCTGCTCGCTGGTTTTCCGGGGCGACTTTCCCGTTAGCGTTTTTTTTCGGCGGCTTTCGGCGGCAGGTTTGCCGGGGCTGATTTGTCTGATCGCTGATTTTCCCGCTTGCCGGTTTGTCCGGCGTTCGGCTTGTCGGTGCGGACGGCTGTCCTCTCCGATTCGGTGGAAATATCAGTAGTGCGTGAATCCGTGCCAGTCCAGGGGGAGGGGTACGCCGTTTTCGAGCCATTCCAGTTCTCCGCTCTTCGTGATCCGGCCGACGGGGTGGAGCGGAGCGCCGAACCGGGCGCGGAAGTCGGCGGCGAGACGCTCCGCACCAGCGCAGTCGGCTGTGAGCAGGAGGACGTAATCCTCTCCGGCGCAGGCGGCGGTCCGGATGTCCGCATCTGCGGCGGCCGGAATCCGCTCGGTGTCGATCGCGGCGCCGACGCCCGAACGCTCCATGATGTGGCGGATGTCCGACGCCAGGCCGTCCGAAATATCCATCATGGCGTGTACTTCGTGCCGCCGGCCGAGCCAGATGCCCTCGGCGACCTGCGGGCGGGGATTGCGGTGTACGGCGGCGGCGGGCGTATCGTAACGGCCCGCGAGAATGTCGCGCAGGCCCACCCCGGAGGCTCCGAGCGTCCCTGCCGTGAAAATCACGTCGCCGGGGCGCGCTCCGCTGCGGCGTTTGATATGCTTGTCGGCGGCGCGGCCGATGGCGGTGACGTTGATCGTGATGCCTGCCGCCGAGCGGGTGGTGTCGCCCCCGGCGAGCGTTACGCCGAATTCCTGGGACAACTCCCGGTAGCCCAGCATGAACTCCTCGGCCCAGCCGCCGGTCGCATCGGCGGGCAGCGAAAGCGACAGCAGGGTGGCGGCGGGACGTGCGCCCATCGAGGCCACGTCGCTCAGGTTTACGGCGAGGGATTTGCGCCCCAGCTCCCGGGCGGAGGTGGCGGCGCGCAGGAAATGCACCCCTTCGGCGAGCATGTCCGTAGTGAATACGAGCGATTCGCCGCCGCCGACAGACAGCACGGCGCAGTCGTCGCCGATGCCTTCGAACCCGTTGTCGGGGAGCGTCGCGAAAAGGTCTTTTATGCGGTCGATGAATCCGAATTCAGTCATGGCGTTTCGGTGGATTTGGCGGGCCTTCCCGACGGAACGCCCGCGTTCAGGGGGATGATGCCTAAGAGTCCGGCGGACAGCATCCGGCGGGCGTCGCCGCTGTGCTGCGGCTGTCCTAAAAGCAGGGCTGCGCCGCCGGGATAGACTGCCGTACCGGTGTATGTGATTGTCTGGTCGGGAATCGCGGTCGAAATCATTACTTTATATAGGCGATATTGGACAAAGATAGTGAAAGCCGGATGAAAAAGGAAAACTCGTTTTCATTTTTGCCCGGGGCGCATCCTATTTTCCGTAAAGATATTAAAAAATTCTTTAAATTCACTATCTTTGTCTGCGAATTGCGGCGGGCAGAGTCCGTGCGCGGCTAACAGTCGGAACTATGAAAATATTGATTCTCAACGGCCCGAACCTC
>CAKVKI010000440.1 GCA_934754975.1 uncultured Alistipes sp.
ACGATATACCCCAGTGCCATGACCGGGACGACCACCCCGCTCACGCGGGCGATGCGGTGGATGCCGCCGAAGATAACGCCCAGCGTCAGCAGCGTCAGGACAATGCCGACCCAATGGTGGTCGAAGCCGAAAGCGCCCTCCCAGGCGGCGCAGATCGTATTGCTCTGCACCGAATTGAAAGCGAAGCCGAACGTGACGGAGATCAGCACGGCGAATACCACGCCCATCCAGCGTCGGCCCAGCCCGCGCTCCATGTAGTAGGCCGGGCCGCCGATATAGGAATCCCTGCCGCGGCGTTTGTAGAGCTGGGCGAGGGTCGATTCGACGAAAGCGCTCGAAGCCCCCAGCAGGGCGATGATCCACATCCAGAAAACAGCTCCCGGACCGCCGACGACGATCGCCGTGGCGACGCCTGCGAGGTTGCCCGTCCCGACGCGGCTCGCCAGCGAGACGGCGAAGGCCTGGAACGACGAGACATGCCGCTCGCCCTTGGGACCGCTGCCCGCCGACTCCCCCAGCACGCGGAGCATCTCGCGCAGCATGCGGAACTGCACGCCGCGCGTACGCACGGTGAACCACACGGCGCATCCTAACAGCAGGGCGACCAGCAGGTAAGACCAAAGGACATTATTGACGGAATCGATCCAGAAAAAAAGGGTTTGCATGGCGGATATGTTTCGGACAAAGGTAGCAAAGTTAGTGCTAAAATGAGAAAAGACCGGCAAGCCGGTCTTTTCAAAACAAATTATTCGTCCGCATCCATGCTGATCGTCGCTCCTGTCCGGCGGCTGCGTTCGGCTTCGTAGCAGATGCGGTGGCTCTCGATCGAATCGTCGATCGTGGTCAGGAACGGCCGCGAGGGATCGCGGAGCGCGCGGATAAAATCGCCGATCAGCTGCAGGTCGGCCCCGGCGTGAAAGGGCTGTCCGGCAATGTCCGAGAAATCATAGGTTTCGGCATCTCCTCCGCGGAACCTGCGAACCCGCAGCGTACGTTCGTCACCGTCGATCTCGCCGCCCGTAAGCCGGATATGTGTCTTGCGGAAATCGTCGTTGGTGAACATCTCCATCGACAGGCTCATCGTCACCTCGTCGTCCATCTCCATCGAAAGCAGCTGGTGATCGACCACATCGTTGTCGCAATGATAGACGCAGCGGCCCAATATTCCCGTACGCAGCTCCTCCAGAATCGTCGCATCGAGCGTCGCCCCGGGCTGTACGTCGAAGTTCGAAACCCAGTCGCGGCGGACGTAGTAGAGGTCGCGCGCCGAAAAGGGACATTCGGATTCTATCCGGCAGTCGAGGCACCGCGCGGCGGAGCCTTCGGGAGCGTTCTCCGCACGGAACCAACGCAGCGACCCGAACGACGAGAGCCGGCGGCAGTGCGAACCGGTCAGCCACAGCAGGAAGTCGATGTCGTGGCAGCATTTGGCCAGCAGGATCGGATTGGCTTCGCTTTCGCGCCGGAAAATGCCGCGCACATAGCTGTGGGTGGCCCGGTCGAGTCCGACCGAAGCGGTATGGTTGACCGAAACGACGTGCCCCAACCGCCCCGAAGCGACCAGTTCGCGGATTTTGGCGAAATAGGGATGGTAGCGCAGCACATGGCAGACGCCGACCAGCACGCCGCGCCGGCGGGCGCGCCGGGCGATTTCACGACACTCGTCGAGACGCTGGGCGATCGGTTTTTCGAGCAGGACGTGGTATCCGGCCTCGATAGCCTTCACGGCCGGGT
>CAKVKI010000441.1 GCA_934754975.1 uncultured Alistipes sp.
GCGTTGCGCGGACGGCACTCGGGAGCCGAAGCATTGACCGTGATGACCGCCGGAACGGGGGTCTCGACCGTCTCCATGCCGCAGTTCAGGCGGCGTTTGATAACCAGCGAATCCGCTTTGATTTCGGTAATCTCCTCGGCATAGGTCACCTGCGGCAGGCCCAGCTTCTCGGCCACCTGGGGACCGACCTGAGCCGTATCGCCGTCGATAGCCTGACGGCCAGCGAAGATGATGTCGGGAGCGATCATTTTCAGCGCGCACGACAGCGCGTACGACGTGGCGAGGGTGTCCGAACCGGCGAACTCACGGCCCGAAAGCAGGTAACCGCCGTCGGCGCCGCGGAACATGGCGTCGCGGATAATGTCGGCGGCGCGCTGCGGACCCATCGTAAGGATATGAACCGTGGAGCCTTCGGTGCGGTCTTTCAGCGCAAGCGCCATTTCGAGCGCATTGAGGTCCTCGGGATTGAAGATGGCCGGCAGCGCCGCGCGGTTGACCGTCCCTTCGGGGGTCATCGCATCCTTACCCACATTGCGGGTATCGGGCACCTGCTTTGCCAATACGACAATTTTCAGCTGTTTTTTCATATATTATTTAAGGTTACAAATTAAAGTCTCGTTCTTGTTTCCGCGGCACCCTGCTGGGCGACATGCTGCGGCGGTTGCAAATCCGGCTTCCTCCCCGCGAAGGGGACTCGCCGCACAGGGTCCGGGATTTCGGCCGGGCTGCCTGCCGGAATACGACCCGGCGGAAAACCCGGCGGCCGGAATCCCGGCATCCCCGGAGGATCCCCGGATTTGCGGTCGGGGCGTACGCCGGATCGCCAACCGGAACCGGGGACCGGAATCCAGACCGGAATACGGCCGGAGTTTTTCTAGCGGACGATCGTTTCGCCGCGGTCGGGACCGACGGAGATGATCTTCACCGGAACGCCCGTTTCGCGTTCGATGAACTCGACGTACGCTTTAAATGCGGCAGGGAACTCATCGTAGCTCTTGCAGTTGCGCAGGTCGCACTTCCAGCCTTCGAACTCGCGGTAGACGGGTTTCAGGTCGTCGCCGATCTCATAGGGGAAATGCGTGGTGCGCTGGCCGCCGACCTCGTATTCGGTAGCGACCTTGACGGTCTCGAAGTCGTTCATAACGTCGGACTTCATCATAATGAGCTGCGTCACGCCGTTGATCATAATCGAATATTTCAGTGCGACCAGGTCGAGCCAGCCGCAGCGGCGTTCGCGGCCCGTGACGGCGCCGTACTCATGGCCGATATTGCGCAGCCGGGCGCCCGTTTCGTCGAACAGCTCCGTAGGGAACGGACCGCTGCCGACGCGCGTGCAGTAGGCTTTGAAGATGCCGTAAACCTCGCCGATGCTGTTCGGAGCGATGCCCAGACCGATGCAGGCCCCGGCGCAGACGGTGTTCGAAGAGGTGACGAACGGATACGAACCGAAATCCACGTCCAGCAGCGTACCCTGGGCGCCTTCGGCCAGGATGCTCTTGTCCTGTGCGAGACACTCGTTGACGAAATATTCGCTGTCGATGATGTTGAAACGCTTGAGGTATTCGACGGCCGCGAACCATTTCTGTTCCAGCTCCGTAATATCGTATTGGTAACCCAAGCCGCGCAGGATGCTCTCGTGGCGCGCTTTGGCCCGTGCGTAAATCTGCTGGAAATCGGCGCTCAGCAGGTCGCCGACGCGCATGCCGTTGCGGCTCACCTTGTCGGTATAGGTC
>CAKVKI010000442.1 GCA_934754975.1 uncultured Alistipes sp.
CACGAGCGCTGCGGCCAGCCATTCGGCGCACCGCGTCATGTCGGGCCGATGTTCGCTCTGCGCGCTGATCGAAGGACTGCGCAAGAGGTCGAATAATTCGCTGATAAAGCGGTCTTTATTTGCGTCTATATACTTTTTTACTTTATCCATTTTCCGGGGTTTTATTCGGTTTTCTTCAATACGTAGTTTTCGGCCAGCGGCCCCGTGATCGGCTGCTTGTCGGCGTCGAGCCGGCGCAGGCGGTTTTCCTCGACTTTGTAATACTCGATGCCCTCGCCGTTTTCGGGAGTCAGGGTCAGCAGGTTGCCCTTCACGGAGTAGCCGCCTTTATCATCGAATTCCGAATCACGCTCAAGGTATTTCATATGCAGGTCGAAAGTGCCGTCCTTCTTCAGCACCAATCGGGTGTCGATGCCCGGACAATCCGCTGCCGGAAACGTTCCGACATAGGTTCCCTGATAGTCGAGCGAAGTCTCGGCCGTGTGCATATCGGGCACTTGGGCGACGGTTTCGGCACCGCCGGCAGCCGCTTTTTTTTGTGTGTTTCCGCCGCAGGCCGCAAGCAGGGCGGCAGCCGCGAGGATCAAAATTCTACTCTTCATAATCAATCAATTAAATGTTGCATATCTCTTTTATCTCGCCGATAAAACGCTGCGCCAGCGCATCGGCCTCGGCCATGGATTTCGCCTCGGTGTAGACGCGGATGATCGGCTCGGTATTCGACTTGCGCAGATGAACCCAGTTCTCCGCAAAGTCGATTTTCACGCCGTCTATATCGTTCACGTTTTCACCGGAATAACGTTCCTTTATCTCACGCAGTACTTTATCCACGTCGATCGCCGGCGTCAGCTCGATTTTGTTCTTCGAGGCGAAGTACGAGGGATAGGTGGCGCGCAGCTGCGTCATGGTCATCCCCTTCCGGGCGAGCCACGTCAAAAAGAGCGCCGTCCCGACCAGCGCGTCGCGGCCGTAATGCAGCTCCGGATAGATCACGCCGCCGTTGCCTTCGCCGCCGATCACGGCGCCGGCCTCCTTCATTTTGGCCACCACGTTCACTTCGCCGACGGCCGATGCGGAGTATTTGCCGCCGTGCCGCTCCGTCACGTCGCGCAGCGCCCGCGACGAAGAGAGGTTCGAAACGGTGTTGCCGCCCGGATTCTTCGACAGGATATAGTCGGCCACGGCGACCAGCGTGTACTCCTCGACAAACATCGAGCCGTCCTCGCTGACCAGCGCCAGGCGGTCCACGTCGGGATCGACGACGATGCCCAGATCGGCTTTCTCACGGCGGATCACCTCCGCGATTTCGGTCAGGTTTTCGGGCAGCGGTTCGGGGTTGTGGGCGAATTCGCCCGTCGGATCGCAGTTCAGCTCCACGACCTGGCACCCCAGCCGCCGCAGAAGTTCGGGCATCACGATGCCGCCCACGGAGTTCACGGCGTCCACGACGACTTTGAAACGGCGTTTGCGGACCGCTTCGGCGTCCACGAGCGGAAGCGCCAGCACCTGTTCGATATGCGTCTGGTTGAACGGCTCGCGCGAAAGCACATGGCCGATACCGTCGACGCCGGGGTACTCGAAACCCTCCTCTTCGGACATCGCCAGCACGCGCTTGCCCTCGGCGTCGGTGAGGAATTCGCCGTCGGAGTTGAGCAGTTTCAGGGCGTTCCATTGACGCGGGTTGTGCGACGCGGTGATGATGATGCCGCCGTCGGCCCGCTTGGTGA
>CAKVKI010000443.1 GCA_934754975.1 uncultured Alistipes sp.
CTTCGGGAACCTTGAACATGGAGACCTCTCCTCCGGCCCGGCGCACCGAATCGTATTCGTCCCGCAGCGTATAAGTGGCGATATGCTTCCGGGTCTTACGCCACTTATGTCCGGGTTCATCGTATACGCCGTCGGACCACGTATACCCCGCGACGTTGCCCAACAGGTGCGGACGCACGCCTTTTTGCCGGTTGCGTTCGGTAAAGAATTTCAGCAAACGCACCTTCTCGCACCGGGTAGTGTCCGACAACCGCATCCGGCGGTTTTTAGCCTTCACCTTACGCACGTTCCACAATGTTACCGCATCATACGCCGCGGCTTCGGTCGTACGTCTCCGGTTGAGTTTATAAGCGAACGGGCGGACGGCGGCAAGGGAATCGGCCGCAGAAGCGGGGGAGGGCAGGTCGGCGACCTCCTCCTGCTGCGCCTGGTCGAAACGCAGCTGCGCTTCGGGCCTGCGGGGTCCCTGCGCCGCCGCAGTACCCATATATATACACGCCGCAGCCAGAGCCGCCGTGCGGATAAGCATATTTTTCATTTCAGAGCTACTAAAATTTTAGTAAAAATAATACTAAATTTTTAGAAGTGCAAATTTCAACCGGGGTAATACAACAAAAAACGCCCCGGCCTGTGGCCGGGACGCTTCTATCGGAGGGGAGGAGCAGCCGCAGCTACTCCAATTTGAGGTCTTTCTTGATAGCTTCGATCTTGGCGTCGAGTTCAGCCTGTACCTGCTCGAAATCGGCAACCGATTTGAGCGGGGCTTTTACCCCGAAATAAAACTTGATCTTGGGCTCCGTTCCCGAAGGACGCACCGAAACGATCGAACCGTCCTCGGTAAACCACTGAAGCACATTGCTCTTATCCTGCTCGATAGGGGTCTTTGCACCGCTCTTCATGTCGGTCGTTTCGAGCGACAGGAAGTCGTTGATCTTCACCACGGGCGACCCCACGATGGTCTTGGGCGGGTTTTCCCGGAATTCGACCATCATCTTCTGGATCAGCTCGGCGCCCTCCTTGCCTTTACGGACAACCGACACAAGCCCTTCGCGGAAGAAGCCATACTTCACATAAAGTTCCTGCAGCCACTCGTAGAGCGTCAGGCCCATCGTATCCATGGCCCAGGCCGCCGCCTCGGCCGCCAGCGAGCAGGCCGACACGGCGTCCTTGTCGCGTACGTAATCGCCGGCCAGATAACCGAAGCTCTCTTCGCCGCCGCCGATGTATTTGGTCTTGCCCTCGTTCTCGCGGATAATTTTGGCGATATACTTGAAGCCCGTCAGGCAATCGTAGCACTTCACTTTGAAATAATCGGCCACGGCGTTCGCCATCAGCGAGGTCACGATGGTCTTCACGACGTATTCGTTGCCGTCGATGCGGCCCAGCTCCGACCAGCGGGTCAGCTGATAGCTCAGCAGCAGCACGAGGGTCTGGTTGCCGTTCAGCAGTACGTATTCGCCCTTCTTGTTGCGCAGCGCGACGCCGATGCGGTCCGAATCGGGATCGGTGGCCAATACCAGATCGGCGCCCTCTTTAGCCGCGAGGTCGATCGCCATCGACATGGTTTTGCGCTCCTCGGGATTCGGCGACTCGACAGTGGGGAAGTTGCCGTCGATAACAGCCTGCTCCGGCACGAGCTTCACGTTCGTAAAACCGAACTTTTTGAGCGACTCCGGCACCAGACGCACACCCGAAC
>CAKVKI010000444.1 GCA_934754975.1 uncultured Alistipes sp.
TCAGGTGGATGGCGTCGAAATAGTCGCCGCCCTTCTCGCACGAGATGAGTTTCACGCAGGGATTGAGCGGATGCTCGAACCAGAGGGCCTCGATATTGTCGTAAGGCACCGACAACAGCAGTTTGATGTGGTTGTCGGAGCATACCTTGGCGAAAGCGCGGGCCGTATTGCCGGCCGACGCCACCACCAGCACGCGCTCTTCGTCCTCGGCGGCACGCGCACAGACCGAGAAGGCCTCGGTCTCCTTGAACGAGCAGGTGGACATCGTGGCGCCGATAGCCGGATAGTAGCCGTTGAAGGTTATGTAGAGGTTCTCCAGTCCGAGGTGCCGGGCAAGTCCCTTGCTCTTGTAAGTGACGGGCGCCGAAGAGCCTTTGAGCATGCGGCGGACGGGAAGCCAGTCGCAAAATTTGTAAAAGCCGTATTCGTCGGGTTTCACTTCGAGCTGCCTGCGGGCGTACTTGGCGCGCACGAGCGACGGCGTCTTGCACTGCGGATCGGCAAGCATCCAGCCCGTATCTTCGAATTCGCGCCCCGTGGCGACGCACTCAAGCGTGTAGGAAGTAGGTGTAAAATCTTTCATTTATATTGTGTTTGTGTTATTTACGACATGCGGTTCCTGAAATCTTCGTAGCCGAATTCGCGGACGACGTCGATGCGGCCGTCGCGGCGGGCGATAACGATGGCGGGATGCGCCACGCCGTTGAACATCGTGGTCTTGACCATCGTATAGTGGATCATATCTTCGAAAACGATGCGTTCGCCCACTTTCAGCTCGTGGTCGAAGGCCCAGTCGCCGTAATAGTCGCCCGCCAGGCAGCTCGTACCGCCCATGCGCCAGCGCTTCCCGCCTTCGGCGGGTTCGTGCGCCCCGACGATCGCCGGTTTGTAGGGCATTTCGAGACAGTCGGGCATATGGCAGGCGAACGACACGTCGAGCATGGCGGTATGCACGCCGGCGTTCTCAACCAAGTCTTCAATTGTCGATACCAGATAGCCTGTGCGCCAAGTAAATGCACTACCCGGTTCGAGGATCAGCCTCAGGTGCGGGTGGCGGGCCTTGAACGCCCTGAGCAGGGCGATCAGTTCGTCGCAGTCGTACTCGGCATGCGTCATCAGGTGGCCGCCTCCCATATTGAGCCATTTGATCCGATCGAGGTATCGGTCGAAGTGTTTTTCGACGGCTTCGAGCGCCAGCTTCAGGTGGTGCGGACGCGACTCGCAAAGCACGTGAAAATGCAGGCCGTCGATTCCCGCCGGAAGCTCCTGCAGTTCGTCGGCCGTAACGCCCAGGCGCGAACCCGGAACGCAGGGGTTATAGAGGTCGGTCTCGACGGGCGAATACTGCGGATTGATCCGCAGTCCGCACGAAATGCCGCGCAGCAGGGCCATCGGTCCGAAACGTTCGAACTGGGCGACGGAATTGAAGGTGATATGGTCGCTGCAGCGAAGTATCTCTTCGATATTGCGGTCGGTATAGACGGGTGCGTAGGTGTGGGCGGGGCGGCCGAACTCCTCGAAAACAAGACGCGCTTCGGCGGCGGAAGAGGCCGTCGCGCCATCGGAATGGCGGGCCAGCTCGGGAAAGATGCTCCACATGGCGCAGGCCTTCAGGGCCACGATAATTTCAGCGCCCGATTCGCGGCGCACACGGTCGATTATCGCCAGATTACGGTCCAGCAACTC
>CAKVKI010000445.1 GCA_934754975.1 uncultured Alistipes sp.
TATGCCGCAGCCGCACCGATCAGCATCCCGACGACACATACCGCCAACAGTATCCATTTCACCCGGTTCATAATTTTTTTTCTTTCCGCAAAAATACAAAAAACGGAGAACATACAAAGCGATGCAGCGGGTCCGAAACCGCGGACAGCCCGCAGGAAATCTACGAATACATTACCGGAAATCTGCGTATACCCTGTAGGAAGTAGGCGGATAGCCCGCAAAAAGTCTACCGCCCCGCACACCCGGCCCTGCGAAAAGAGGGCTTCGGAAACCCGAAACCCTCTTTTACAGCGGACGGACTCGAAACCGCCCCTATCGAATCCCCTTATCCGAGGAACGAAAGCAGAATACCCGCAGCGACTGCCGAGCCGACCACACCCGCCACATTGGGCCCCATGGCGTGCATCAGCAGGTAGTTCGAACGGTCGTAACGGATACCCATATCCTGCGACACGCGCGCAGCGGCCGGAACGGCCGAAACGCCCGCATTGCCGATCAGCGGGTTGATCTTGTTGCCCTCCTTCAGGAAGAGGTTCATCACCTTGACGAACAGCACGCCGCCCATCGTGGCGATGAAGAACGAGCATGCACCCAGCAGGAAGATACCCAGCGTCTTGGGAGTCAGGAACACCGACGCCTGCGTCGAAGCTCCCACCGTGATGCCGATCAGGATCGTCATGATGTCGATCAGCTGGTTGCTGGCCGTGGCGGCCAGACGCTTCACCACGCCCGATTCCTTCAGGAGGTTGCCCAGGAAGAGCATACCCAGCAGCGGAATAGCGTCGGGCACGACGAACGTCGTCAGCAGAAAACCGATGATCGGGAAGAGAATCTTCTCGGTGGAGGAGACGGCGCGCGGCGGACGCATCTTGATAAGGCGTTCGCGCTGCGTGGTGAACAGACGCATCACGGGCGGCTGGATCACCGGCACGAGGGCCATGTACGAATAGGCGCAGATAGCGATGGCGCCCATGTACTCCGGAGCCAGACGGCTCGTCAGGAAAATGGCCGTGGGGCCGTCGGCGCCGCCGATGATGGCGATCGAACCGGCTTCATTGGCCGGGAATCCGAGCGCCAGAGCGCCCATGTAAGCTGCGAAGATACCGATCTGCGCCGCAGCGCCGATAAGCATCAGCTTGGGATTCGAAATCAGCGACGAGAAGTCGGTCATAGCGCCTACGCCGAGGAAGATCAGCGGCGGATAGACGCCGTAACGGACGCCGAAATAGAGGTAGTTGAGTACCGAGCCTTCCTCGTAAATGCCGATTCCGTGGCCGGTCACCATCGGGATATTACCGATGATTATACCGAAGCCGATCGGCACCAGGAGCATGGGCTCGAACTTGTGTTTGATGGCGAGATAGAGGAAAAAGCACCCCACGGCGATCATGATGAGGTACTTGTAGCCGCCCTCCTGCAGGAAGAGCTGCGCAAATCCCGTCTCGTGTACGAACTTGGATACGCTTTCGCCGAGGAAAGACGATGAAAGGAAATCTAACATAAGCCTATCCGAGAGTTATGAGGACATCGCCCTCCAGTACGGAGTCGCCGCGATGCACTTTGATCGACTTGACAACGCCGGCACGGTCGCTGTCGATATTGTTCTCCATCTTCATGGCTTCGAGTACCACCAGCG
>CAKVKI010000446.1 GCA_934754975.1 uncultured Alistipes sp.
GGATCACCTTGTCGAAGTCCGACAGCGCCTGCATCGGGCGGTTGGTGTTCGAGTAGACCAATGCCCGGTTGAAGTACGACAGCAGGTAGGTCGAGTCGCACTCGATCGCCTTGTTGAAATCGGCTTCGGCTTCGGGATAACGCTTCTGCTCCATGTAGAGACCGCCCCGGCGGTTGTAGCCGTTGGGGTTCTCGCGGTTGGTGCGGATGGCGGTGTTGAAATTATCGTATGCGCGGACCGTGTCCTTGAGGTGCAGGTAGCTCAGGCCGCGGCAGATAAAGGCGTCGGCGACTTTGTTCTCCTGGCGGATGAATTTGTCGAAGTCGTCGATGGCTTCGGTGAACTGCTGGTTCAGGAGGCGCGTGACGCCGCGGCTGTAGTAGGGACCAGGCAGGTCGGGCCGCAGTTCGATGGCTTCGCGGAAGTCCTGCAGCGCGTCGTCGTAATTGCCCAGCCGCGAACGAGTGATGGCGCGGTAGGTGTAGGCCTGCGTGTAGACGGGATTCATGCGGATCGCGGTCGAGAAATCGGCTTCGGCGCCCAGCAGGTCGTCGAGGTTGTATTTGGCGATGCCGCGCAGGAAATAGCCTTCGAAAGCGTTTTCGTCGAAACGCAGCAGGGTGTTGAGCGTACGTATAGCCTCCTGGTAATCATTGTTCATCATGCACGAACGTCCCACCCAGAAAAAATATTCCCGGTTGTACTGTGCATACGATTTCGTCCCGCACATCAGCGCGGCGCCCAGGGCGATTCCCAAGATGTATTTACGCATTTTCCGACTCACTTGTCCCTCTAACGTTCTTTTCGGGCTGTTTATTATTCCGGTTTATTCCAATTCATATCCGAAACGGCGCAGTTGGCGCTCGTTGTTGCGCCAGTCGTCGCTCACTTTGACGAAAAGCTGCAGGAAAACCTTCTTGCCGAGGAACTCCTCCATGTCCTCGCGTGCGGTCTGTCCCACACGCTTGAGTTTTTCGCCCTTGTGCCCGATCAGGATGCCTTTCTGCGAGTCGCGGGCGACGTAAATCGTCGCGGCGATGCGGTCGATCGTCGGCTCTTCCTTGTAACTTTCGATTTCGATTTCGCAGCAGTAGGGGATCTCCTTGTCGTAGAATTTGAGGATCTTTTCGCGGATGATTTCCGATGCGAAGAAACGCAGCGTCTTGTCCGTCAGCGTGTCCTTCGGATAGAACGCCGGACCTTCGGGCAGCAGGGAGAGGATCGTTTTGAACAGCCCCTCGATATTGAAATTTTCTTTGGCCGATGTAGGGACGATCTGAGCTTCGGGCAGCTCCTGCTGCCATTTGTCTACCAGTGCGTCGAGCGCTTCGGGCGTCGTGAGGTCGATTTTGTTGATGACCACGACGGTCGGAATACCGCTTTTCTGGATGCGGTCGATGATCTCGGCCGAACGTTCGCTCTGCTCCACGGTGTCGGTGACGTAGAGGATGACGTCGGCGTCGGTCACGGCGCCCGTCACGAATTTCATCATCGACTCCTGCAGTTTGTAACTGGGTTTGAGGATGCCCGGCGTGTCGGAGTAGACGATCTGGAAATCCTCGCCCGAGACGATGCCCATGATGCGGTGGCGTGTGGTCTGCGCCTTGGAGGTGATGATCGACAG
>CAKVKI010000447.1 GCA_934754975.1 uncultured Alistipes sp.
ATATGAACATGCCGCGGCCCTCGATGCTGTGGATCTACGGTCTGATCGGCGCGTTCATCATCGGCTGGTATGTCTTCGGCGACGTCAACGACACGCCGGTTCCCAGCGACTGGACGACGGTCCAGCAGATGGTCGAGAAGGGCGATGTGGAGAAAATCCAGGTCGTGAACCGCGATCAGGCGCAGGTTTTCCTGAAGAAGGAAGCCGCCGATCAATACCGCAAGGACACGGTGGACAAACGTTTCAAACGGCTGCCCGAAACGGGTGTGCAGCTCACCTTTACGATCGGATCGGTCGATTCGTTCCGCGAAGACCTGAAGAACGCCGAACAGCAGTCGGGGCATACCGTGCCTGTGATCTATGAGAACAAGACCAACGACTGGACCAACGTGCTGATCAACCTGTTGCCGTGGGTGCTGATTATCGGCGTTTGGATTTTCGTCATGCGTTCGATGTCTCGCGGCGCCGGAGGCGGTGCGGGCGGCGGCATTATGAACGTCGGCAAAGCCAAGGCGCAGGTGTTCGACAAGGATGCGTCCAAGCGTGTGACGTTCAAGGACGTGGCCGGACTGGAGGAAGCCAAGGTCGAGATTATGGAGATCGTCGATTTCCTCAAGAAGTCGGAAAAATACAAGGAACTGGGCGCCAAGATTCCCAAGGGCGCCTTGCTGGTAGGCCCTCCGGGAACGGGTAAGACCCTGCTGGCGAAAGCCGTAGCCGGCGAAGCCAACGTGCCGTTCCTCTCGATTTCGGGTTCCGACTTTGTGGAAATGTTCGTGGGTGTGGGCGCATCGCGTGTCCGCGACCTGTTCGAGCAGGCCAAGCAGAAGGCCCCGTGCATCGTCTTCATCGACGAGATCGACGCGATCGGTCGCGCCCGCGGCAAGAACGCCGGATTCTCGGGTAATGACGAACGCGAAAATACGCTGAACCAGCTCCTTACGGAGATGGATGGCTTTCAGACCAATACGGGCGTTATCGTCCTCGCGGCGACGAACCGCGCCGACATTCTCGACAAGGCGCTGATGCGCGCCGGACGTTTCGACCGTCAGATCGAGGTGGGCCTGCCCGATGTTAAGGAGCGCGAGGAGATTTTCAACGTCCACCTGCGTCCGCTGAAACTCGATCCGCAGCTCGACCGTGCTTTCCTGGCGCGTCAGACTCCCGGTTTTTCGGGCGCCGACATCGCCAATGTCTGCAACGAAGCCGCGCTGATCGCCGCCCGTCACAACAAAAAATTCGTTTCGAAGGAGGATTTCCTCGCGGCCATCGACCGCATCGTGGGAGGACTCGAAAAACCCAATATGCCGATGACGGCCGCGGAGCGGCGCGCCACGGCGATTCACGAAGCGGGCCATGCTACCGTCATGTGGTCATTGCCCCAATGCGACCCTGTCCTGAAAGTCACGGTAGTTCCGCGCGGGCGGAGTCTGGGCGCGACATGGTATGTGCCCGATGAATACCGTGTTCACGTTACCAACGAAGCCCTGCAGGAGCGTCTGGCCGGATTGCTGGGCGGCCGCATCGCCGAGGAGATCAACTACGGGACGCTGGGCGCAGGTGCGCTGAGCGATCTGGAACGGGCTACCGAGACGGCCTATGCGATGGTGGCCTATTACGGCA
>CAKVKI010000448.1 GCA_934754975.1 uncultured Alistipes sp.
TGTTACTGCTTCCGGAAGAAGGAGAACTGCACGCTTCCGTAGCTCCTTTGCTGCCAAAACTCCGGATATGCGGAGAAGTCCATCTTTTTCGAGTGTTCGAAAACCAGGATTCCTTCGGGGCGCAGCAGGTCGTTTTCGAGCGCCAGCCTTACGACCTGCTCGCTGCCTTCCAGGTCGTAGGGGGCGTCCGAGAAAATTACGTCGAACTGCTTCGGACAGCTTTTGAGGTAGAGGAACACGTTGGCCTTGACCGCATAGAGGTTTTCTATACCCAATTGCGCCGCCGTCTGCCGGATAAAGTTGTAATGCACCGAATTGATCTCCACCGACGTTACGCTCCGCGCTCCGCGCGATGCGAACTCATAACTGATCGAGCCGGTTCCCGCAAAGAGGTCCAACACGTCGCACTCCTCGAAATCAACCAGATTGCCGAGTACGTTGAAGAGGTTCTCTTTGGCAAAATCGGTCGTCGGCCGCGCCCGCAGGTTGCGGGGCGGATTGATGGCCCGGCCCTTGTATTTTCCGCTGACTATTCGCATACGATCCGTTTGAAATATCCGTTGAGTTTCCGTTTGAGCATCCGGGCGTCGCCGCCGCAGATGTCGAGGGTAAAATCTTTAAGCGGGAATTCGTTTCCGAGCCGTTCGAGGAAATACAACAGGTCGGCTTCGTCCGGTGCAGGTATGACCTCCGCGAAACGCAGTTTGCCGTCATATACCTTTATATATAGCAGTCCTGCGGCATAATGCATCCATACGGTCGGAGCTTTTGCCTGCAGCGCATCGAGCAGCGGGGTGGTGTAACGCACGCGGTCGCCGAAACGTTCGCGCACGGCGTGCAGCGCATCTTCCGCCGCGGCCATCACGGCGACGACCTGCTGCTGCGAATCGCTGTGTACGACACGCTCTCCGGGCAGTGCGGCCATGCCGGCGGCGGCCAGCAGTTCCCCGGCGCGCCCTTCGTCGAAAAACTCTTTCGGAACGAGCAGCGTCCGGGCCGTCAGCAGCTCGACTTCCATAGGTCCTTCGCCCGGAAACTCCCCGGACAGCGCAGGCGCCGAAAAAGAGTGTCCATCCAACGCGGAGTCTTACTCCCAGTTGCCTGCTTCATTGTTGGCGGATTCCATTGAACCGAACTTGACGCCGGGATAACGGTTGAAGTTGTTCACCTCGTCGTCGATCAGATTGATGATTTCCTGGCGGTAGGCTACCGTGTCGAGGAACATTTTATACGGAGCGCGGCACTCTACGATGGGCACCGTTACGTTCGATGCGACGGCCGAACCGGCTTCCATGATGTACTGGGCCTGTTTGTCGGTCGTGGGAATATAACGCAGGTCCTTTACGTCTTGGGGCGAAAGGCGTTTGGGCGAGAAGATGGTGTCGATAACGGCGACCGTGAATTTCTCGACGTTCTTTTTATTCATCTTTTTCAGCATGGCCATAGCCACCGAGTCGTCCTCATCGACGATCTTGCGCTCAAGTTCCAGAGAGTCGTTCAGGATAAATGATGCGAGGGTATCGAAGCTGCCCGTAAAGCGCTGGTACTTCGATTTGAACGCGCGCTGCGCAGTACGGATGTCCTTGATGCGTTCGATGACCTGGGCTTTCTTGGCCTT
>CAKVKI010000449.1 GCA_934754975.1 uncultured Alistipes sp.
GATCTGTGTTTTGCCTGCGATCGGAATATCCTGCGTCGCATATCCCAGGTAGCTGAACGAGAGTGTTTCGTTGGCTCCGGTTTTGATTTTGTATTTACCGTCGATATCGGTATTGGTTCCCAGGCCGGGCTGGTTTTTCACGATGACATTTACACCCACCATAGGTTGGCCCTGCAAATCGAGGACCGTGCCGGTGATCGTATACTCTTTACTTTGAGCAGATGCGGAGGCCGGATTACCCCCCCCCAGCATGATGCTGCATACGGCCAGTATATATAGTATAAGTTTCTTCATAACGAATTATTCTACGGTGATTTTGCAAATTCGGTTGTTTTCTTTGTCGGCGACAAATACGATCGAGCCGTCGTCGCTTACCGCGACCCCGGTGGGGAACTGCATCTGAGCTTCCAACGGATCGCCTTCGGTAAATCCGAGTTGTCCGCCGATGCCGGCATAGGTGGTGACGGTGGCTGTTCCTGCATTGTCTACAATGCGGCGGATACAGTGATTCCATGTGTCAGCCAGAAAGAAGTCGCCCTGCGGACCGGTACACATCTGGTAAGGCTGGTTGATGCGTGCATCTTCGCCTACGCCGTCCTGATAGCCCAGCTGCCCGTCCATGCCGACCCATGTATTGGGCTCGCCGAGCGTTTTCGTTGCAAAATCGTATTCCATACGGACGACGGCCGAATGAGACGCTCCGCCGAGGGCCAGTGCATACAGGTATTTTCCGTCGTGGCTCCAGCAGTATGTGAAGTCGGTGTTGTTATTGAAACACTGTACGAGTTCCACCATCTCCTGTTTGTCGCGGTCCCAGCGCAGCACCATGCCTTTGTAATAGTCGTTGATGAACAGCTCTCCGTCCACGGGATTCAGAATCGAAGCATTCGAACCGGAACGGGGAGCATAGGTTTTGTGGCGTACGAATCCGTCGGAACGCAGCAAAAAGACGGTCGAAACATTCGACGAGGAGCCTTCCACTCCGACGAAGAGCGTGTCGCAGGTCGTGCCGAAACAGATCGTACGCAGGTTGTGCAGTCCCGGAGCGCGCCAGGGAGTGCTTACTTTTTCGTTGATCAGGTCCACTTCCCGGATACATTTGTATGCATCGGCTTCGAGTACATACAGTTTTTGATTTTCGTCGTCCAGGGCCAGACGCAGCGGGCGGGCGAATTTCGCCTCTTTGAACGTCCCGTCTTTGTCTTCGGCATTGAAGCCGCCGCCGCAGAGGGTGGACAGGTTTTTCTTGAATTCGTACTGGAATTCCTCTTCGAAAGCCACTTCCTGCATCTCTTCGCCTTCGCCGATGGTTACCGTGACTTTACCGGTGTCGGCCCGGGCGGGAATGATGGCGTAGATGCGGGTGCCTTTCGCGCTGATGACGCGGGCTTCCCGGTTTTCGTCGTTTGCGATACGGACTTTGACTTTCGACGGATCGTAGCCGAAATTCTCTCCGCGAATAATGAGTTTCGTACCCACACCGCCCTCTTGGGGGGAGTAGCTTTCAAGCACCACTGGCTTGTCCGGATTGTAGACGGCATCCTTGTCGGTGTCGTCGTCCGAGCAGCTGGCCATAAAAACGGCGC
>CAKVKI010000450.1 GCA_934754975.1 uncultured Alistipes sp.
GACCTGCAGAGGCGGTGGTATGCGCCGTAGCCTCGGCTTCGAACAGGTACATCTCCTCGACGCGCATCATCGGAATGTCGGTGACGTTGCCGATCGTGTGGGTCGCAGTCTCGCCGTCCGCAGGATGGAACTTCAGGTTCGCATAGGCCGGAAGGATTGCAAACTGCTCCGCCGTCAGGTTCGTGATGTCGCTGTAGTCCGCATATTTGGCGTCGGGTCCCACGAATGCGCGCTTGCGCCAGTCGGTGTCGGATATTTTGTTGTAGAAATTGCTGGTAACGCCTTCGAATACGTATTTGCCGCCGTAGCCCCACGTCGCTTCGCTCGAACGCCATGCGATGTAATTCACGAGGTTGGAGACGCCTTCGGTAGACTGCGGGAGATACCACATCCACGAATTATTGGACTTGTTGAAGCCGGTTTTGGGGTTCAGCCACTCCGCCTGGGTCATGATCGTACACTTCGAAGCGTCGATGGCTTTGCGGGCATAAGTCGCGGCGTCGGCATACTTCGACGAGTCGAAACCGCCCAGCCAGAGGTAAGCGCGCGCCTTGATGCCGTAAACCACGGCCAGGCTCGGATTGGTCTTCGACGAAGAGCTGTAATTGGCCAGCAGCTCCTCCGCATCGGTGAGATCCTTCAGGATGAACTCGAACATGACGTCACGCGTCACACGCGGGTTGTTGCGGGCCATATCCTCGGTGGTGTTCTCGTCCACGATGGGAACGGTCAGCCCTTTGACGCCCGATATGTCGGTGTACTTATTTTCGAGCGGATCGTACAGACGGGCCAGGTCCAGATAGAGCTGGGCACGGTAGGCTTTGGCGAAGCCCAGATAGCTCTTCTGCGCTTCGGAAAGATCCACGCCCGCAAGCAGGCCGACCACGTCGTTAGCCGATTTGATAAACGTATAGTAGCAGTTCCAGGGGAACCTGCTGAGGAGCTGCGTCGGACCGACTACGGCGCCCGCCTGCCAGTAATAGAACCAGTCGTATCCCGAACCTTCGTCGCCCGCAGCGCAGATCACGTCGCCCGCGGCTGCGTCGGTGGCGCACATCAGGCCCGGATAACCGAAGTCGAAGCCGTAGTTGTCCGTCTTGCCGTACACCGAATAGGGGTAGGTCATATTGACGGGAATGGCGTTGACGATGGCTTCCACCGCAGTCGGCGAGTCGCTGACCTGTCCGGCGGTCGCGCTGTCGGTGGGGAAAGTCTCTTTGATACAGCCCGTAAGCGCCATGGAGCAGACGAGGGCGAGTGTCGTTATTTTAACTATATTTTTCATTTCAATCCCTGTTTTATCCGTTAGATTAGAACTGTACGGTTACACCGCCCGAAATAGTGCGGATCGGCGAGTAGTTGGAGAAGTTGGTCAGACCCGTGAACGAATAACGCGGATCGAGACCCTGGCGCTTCGACCAGTAGACCACATTGTCGCAGGCCAGGTAAACGCGCAGTTTCTGTACGCCGAACTTCTGGGTGATCTTCGACGGCAGCGTGTAGCCGACGTTGATGTTCGAGATGTTCAGGTAGCTCGCGTCGGTCAGGAAGCGGTCGGACACGTTGGTCGTATAC
>CAKVKI010000451.1 GCA_934754975.1 uncultured Alistipes sp.
GGTCTTGCCTTCACCCGTCGCCATCTCGGCGATTTTGCCTTTGTGGAGTACCACGCCGCCGAACAACTGTACGTCGTAATGGATCATGTCCCACTTCAGGTCGTTGCCGCCAGCCATCCAATGGTTGGCATATACGGCCTTGTCGCCTTCGATGGTGACGAAATCCTTGGTGGCGGCCAGGTCGCGGTCGAAATCGTTGGCCGTTACCACTACCGTCTCGTTCTGTGCGAAACGGCGCGCCGTGTCCTTCATGATGGAGAATGCTTCGGGCAGTATCTCGTCGAGTTTCTCCTCGATTTTCTCGTCGATGCGCTTGGTCGTTTCGTCGATCTCTTTCGAGATTTTCTCTTTTTCTTCGAGTGAGGTTTCGGGCAGCTCCAGCCGGGCTTTCAGCTCCACGATGCGGGCTTCTTCGTCTGCGATGAAGTCTGCGATCTGCTTCTTCAGCGCTTCGCTCCGGGCGCGCAGCTCGTCGTTGGAAAGGGTCTCTATCGTGGGGTAGACGGCTTTGATCTTGTCGAGATAAGGCTCGATCTGCTTGCGGTCCTTGTCGGCTTTGGAGCCGAAGATAAGTTTGATTAAACTGGCAGCTATATCCATATTAATTTTCTGATATTTCGGGGTTGTGGTTGTAAATCTTACAAAGATACTTATTTTTTCCGGAATGCACAAAAAAATAGGTCCCTAAAAGGGACCGTATGCAGGTTTTCGCAGTTTCCGGCCGTATTCCTACCGCCGCCGTCACCTCCTTTTGTGAAGCCGGTAATAGAGGACGAAAAGCGCCGGCGCCCGGTTTATCAGGAAATACCGGAAATTGTATCTCCGGAATGTGAGCGGCATGACGCCCTGCTGACGCGCATAACGAATGATTTCGCGGGCGTTTCCGGATCGTTTTACGACAGCCTGTTTACACACCAGAAATATTGTCCTGCCGATATGCAGCCGTATCAGCCGGGCGCCTTCCGGATCGCTCCCCTCGATTCCGGCGGCGAAATCCGTGAGACTTTTCATGCCCCGTATCAGGTCGAGCCGGTGCCGGGGATTGTAACTCCCCATGAACGAGTCGGTGCGCTGCAGGTAATTGTAAACCTTGCAGGGAATGTATTTTATGCGCTGCGCAAAATAGAGCGCGCGTGGTGTGAATTCCTCGTCTTCATGCCATATTGGGGCCATCCGCAACCCGTGTCGGTTGAGGAATTCCCGGCTGTAGAGATAGGTCCAGACCATGGGCAGAAACCGGTCCCAGCGAAGATAATCGCGTCCGCTTTGCAAGGCGGTGCCGTTGCGTGCGGAAATTCCGTCGCACCACAGCGGACAGTCCCTGTCGTTTTCATCGACCCCTGCGATGTCGAAGCACAGCATGTCCAGCTGTTCTTGCTCCATGGTTTCGGTGAGCCGGCCGAGTACATTGGGGACGAGATAGTCGTCCGCATCGAGATACATGATATATTTACCTGTGGCACGGTCCGTTCCGTAGTTGCGGGTGAGACTCAGGCCTTCGTTCGGCTTGGTGTACACCTGTACTTTTTCATGTCCCTCGGCGGCCTTTTTTGC
>CAKVKI010000452.1 GCA_934754975.1 uncultured Alistipes sp.
GTAGCTGATAATCGAGACGACGGTCTTCTCGCCGATGCCCGCCACGCTCCTCAGCGCGGCCGAATCGGCCGTGTTGATCTCGACGGGAGCGTCGATCGGCTCCGCTTTGCGTTCGGGGAAGATGACGTAAGGTTCGAGCGCCGAAGCGACCGAATCGCTCACCACATAGCACGCCCGCAGTTCCTCCATGTCGTAAATACCGCTCAGATCGCGCCAGCGGACAAAGGCTTCGGCCTGCCGCTTCGACAGCGCGCCGATGGCCCGCAGGTAACGGACGCTCACCGTGTCGATGCGGAAGGGCGCGGGCGGCATCGGCTCGGAAACGACGCGTCCCGTACGGTACTCCTGCGGAGCGATGGCATACTTGCGCCCGATACGTATGTAGGGTTCCAGCCGGTAAAAAAGCGAATCGCTGATGCCGTAACAGAGCGTCACATCTTCGGGAATACGGAAAATCTTGCCTGCGGCGCGGTATTTCAGCAGGCTCACGGCTTCGTGTTTCGTAAGTCCCAGCCGCCGCAGGCCGTCGTAATCCACGGTGTTCGGATCGAACGGCCGCATGACGACCGTATCGGCCCGCTCCTCCATTTCAGCTTCGACCCGCTGGGCCGCCGCGGGATCGGCCTTCGGACGCACGAGGACGATGCCGAGGACCAGCAACCCGGCCAGCGGCAGAAAAACCGCCACGGCCCGAATCTCACGTTCTGTAAAAAACTTTCCCATATGCAGAGACTAATTTACATACTGCCCGACAGCCGCCGGACCTCACCACTGCGCGCCGTCGGAAAGCAGCAGGCGGCGGTAACGCCGCGAGGGCGACTCCACGAAAGCGCCCAGCCCGTACTCCGCCCAGCGGCGGTCGACCAGCCCAACGGTCGCTTCCGACGCCGTCACGACGTTGGGGAACCGCGCCGGATTGCCGCCCTCGCCGGGACGTTTGCTCCGCGCGTCGATCACGAGCGTCGCTCCCTCCGTCCGCACATCGCGCCGCGGGTCGGTATTGGCCGCCGCGAGCCACAACAGCTCTTCAGGAGTCAGCTCCGCAGCAGCAGGGTCGAACAGCACGAAATAACGTACCCCCTCAGGGGCTCGAACCCTGGACCCCGGTTCGGCGAACGCAAGCACCGCGCCCCACTTTTCGAGCAGATCGGTGCGACAGCCCTCCGGCAGAGAGAGTCGCGGCACGGATTCCGACTGAGATGCGGGGTTCGGCACAGCTCCGGCCGTGGTAGCGTCTATTGCAATTTTGCCGCCGAAGCCGGGCGTCGCCGTGGCATGGTCCAGCACATCGAGGATTCCCTCGCTGCGAACGATATCGCGCACGGGATCGATCCGGCGCAGCAGCTGCGCCAGCGCATCGGAATCGCGCACGTCGGTACCCGACGGCACGACGAGCAGGTATTTGTTGAACATCATCTGTCCCGCGCCCCACAGCGACTGGGCGACTTTCACGGCCTGCCCCTCATAACGGCGGTCGATCGAAACCACGGCGACGTTGTGCGCCGTACCGGCCTCGGGCATCGTCAGGTCGCGGACTTCGGGCTGCAGGGC
>CAKVKI010000453.1 GCA_934754975.1 uncultured Alistipes sp.
GTTTATTTCGACGCCCGTTTGCGGTCCACTTCGTGCAGCAGGATCTTGCGCAGGCGCATCGAATGGGGCGTTACCTCGACGTATTCGTCGGCCTGAATGTATTCGAGCGCCTCTTCGAGCGAGAATACCTTGGGCGGGGCGATCGAGGTCTTGTCGTCCGAACCCGAGGCGCGCATGTTGGTCAGTTGCTTGGCTTTGGTGACGTTTACCGTGATGTCGTTCTGGCGCGTATGCTCGCCGATCACTTGACCTTCGTACACCTGCTCCATCGGTCCGATGAAGAAACGTCCGCGGTCCTGCAGTTTGTCGATCGAGTAGGCGTAGGCCGTGCCGGTTTCGCCCGAAATGATCGAACCGTTGACGCGCATTTCGATATCGCCGACCCACGGTTCGAAGTCCTTCAGCCGGTGCGTCATGATGGCTTCGCCGGCCGTTGCGGTCAGCATGTTAGACCTCAGGCCGATGATGCCGCGCGAAGGAATACTGAATTCCAGCCGCGTGCGGTCGCCGTTCGACGCCATGTTCGTCAGCGTGCCTTTGCGCTTGGTCGCCAGTTCGATGACCGTTCCCGAATACTCCTCGGGGCAGTCCACGGTCAGTTCCTCGATCGGCTCGCATTTTTTGCCGTCGATCTCCTTGACGATTACGCGGGGCTGGCCCACCTGCAGTTCGTAACCCTCGCGGCGCATGGTTTCGATCAGTACCGAGAGGTGCAGCACACCGCGGCCGAAGACGTTGAAACTGTCGGCCGAAGGGCCGGGAGTCACGCGCAGGGCGAGGTTTTTTTCCAATTCGCGGTCCAGGCGGTCCTTGATGTGGCGCGAAGTGACGTATTTGCCATCCTTGCCGAAGAAGGGCGAGTTGTTGATCGTGAAGAGCATCGACATCGTCGGCTCGTCGATGGCGATGGGGGGCAGCGGTTCGGGATTTTCGTAATCGCAGATCGTGTCGCCGATCTCGAATCCCTCGATGCCCATCAGGGCGCAGATCTCGCCGCAGGGAACTTCGTCCGCCTTCTTCTTGCCGAGACCTTCGAAGACCATCAGGTCCTTGATTTTGGTCTTCTGCATCGTCACGCCGTCGCGCTTGGCCAGCGTGACGTTCTGGCCCGCCTTGAGCGAGCCGCGCGTCACCTTGCCCACGGCGATACGGCCCGTGTAGGAGGAGTATTCGAGCGAGGTAATGAGCATCTGGGGCGTTCCCTCGACGATTGTCGGTTCGGGAATTTCGTCGATGATGGCGTCGAGCAGCGGGACGATCGAGTCTGTCGGTTCGTTCCACCTGTGCGACATCCAGCCCTGCTTGGCCGATCCGTAAATGGTCTTGTAGTCGAGTTGTTCCTCGGTGGCGTCGAGCGAAAACATAAGGTCGAAAACCTGTTCGTTCACCACTTCGGGGCGGCAGTTGGGTTTATCGACCTTGTTCACGACGACGATGGGTTTCTTGCCCAGCGCGAGCGCTTTCTGGAGTACGAAGCGCGTCTGGGGCATGGTGCCTTCGAACGCATCGACCAGCAGCAGTACGCCGTCGCACAT
>CAKVKI010000454.1 GCA_934754975.1 uncultured Alistipes sp.
GCCCAACGCAGCTCTTCCTGCGTGTCGAAAATAGCTCCGGCATAGGAGATTACACCCGCATAATTAAAGTCCTGCGGGAGCTTCTGCCGCGCCATCGGATGCTCGTTGCAGATGCCGTATTCGCCCATCAGCACCGTAATGGCCCCGGCGCTCGAACCGCTCGCCACGATCCGGGTTTTGTCCACGCCCCATGCGTCCGCATGGTCGCAGACAAAGGCCGTAGCGTCGTAGAGGTCGCCGGTCGCCATCGCAAGGGTCGTGATCCACGTTTCGGGGAAGGTCTCCTCGCTGAGCGTTCCGGCCTGCATGGCCTTCTTCATGCCGAGCCGGTAATCGATCGACACGACCACATACCCTTTCCGGGCGTAATATTCGAAATACGAAAGGAAACTCGCATTGTCGCGCCGACCGCCCACGAAACCGCCGCCGAAGACGAACATCAGGCAGGGTTTGGTCCGGCTGTCGGGCGTGAGCGCCACGTAGCGGTCCAGCCGCAGCGTGTCGGCCTGCTTGACGGCATAGACGAAGGTCTGCTTTTCGACTGTCTGCGCATAACCCGCCGCAGCGGCGAAAAGCGCGAATAATACAAGAATCCGTTTCATATCGTCTGCATAAAATTACATCATCTCTTCGTGGGCGAACTGCACGGCGCGGTTCAGAATCGCTACGAACGGCTGCGTGCGGCGGAACTCCGCCAAAGTCTTCTCCAGCAGGTCATCGGCCAGAAGGAACTCTTCGGTGATTTTCTTGGCTATGTAGAAATCCTTGAGTTTCAGCATGTCGGCATACTCACTATCTGCGGGGAATCCCGTGGGCACCCGCTTGAGTTTGTTTTCCTCGACAAGGTCGAATCCTTTGGCTTTCTTGATCGCCGCTGCAATTTCTGCGCCGTTGTCCGTGATTTCGTCCCGCACGCTGCGCAGCACGACCGGTTCGGGACAGTAGAGTCCCGCCGTAAGCGCGTTGCACCAAACCAAACTGTCGCAGCACGGTTCGATATGGAAATAGTAACCGGCGAATCCCGACTTCTTGCCTTTCGGAGCGACGTACGCACCTATATATGTCTTATAGGGCGACTTGTCGGGGCTGAACCGCGTGTCGCGGGCGATGCGGTAGGTGCAGTCCTGCACCCGCAGGCCGCGCACCGTCGGGTCGAACTCGGCGATTCCCTCGATCAGCTGCTCCGTGAAGGCGGCGAACCGCCCCTTCACGTGCGCCCATTCGGCGCGGTGGGCGTCGAACCATGCACGGTCGTTGTTGTCGTGCAGGCGGCGGAAAAAGTCGATTACCTCTTTCATATTACCAGGCGAAAAGCGGATAATCGGCCATAAGGGCGTTCACGTCCCTGCGTACGGCGGCAATGTTGTCCTCGTTTTCGGGATCGTGCAGTACGCGGTCGATCAGTCCGACGATGTAGTCCATCTTATCCTCCTTCAGTCCGCGGGTGGTGACGGCTGGCGTACCGAAGCGCAGACCCGAAGTCTGGAACGGCGCACGGCTGTCGAACGGCAC